>LUTY01002531.1 GCA_001640045.1 Candidatus Thiomargarita nelsonii
TTGAATCAGGGCGCGTTGGTTGGCCATATTTCCCCAAAAAAAGATGGCAAATCTTGGATATATCCTGATAGTTTACAAGACTATTCCAATGGCAATAAGGGATTAGCAGGAAGGCCACAAGTAGAATCTGAAGGGGGGTATGTCTCAGTACGTTCAAATCCGGCCTCAGCCTCCAGTTTATTGATTTTGATCAATCATCGATCCATCCTGCCCGGGTGGCGGAATTGGTAGACGCAAAGGACTTAAACATAATTTGAGCACCTAAGGCGAAATCTTTAGGTGAATGGGGTCAAATTCGGTGAAACTTTTAAAATGGCAACGCCGAGCTAAGCTTAACTTAGTCAGTAAGTATTTCCCCCTCCCCCTGACTGAGTTTTGAAAGTGTAGAGACCATACGGCTCCTACCTGACTAAATCCCCCCAAAAGGATTTAAAGGTAAAGAAATGGTCCAGACCACAAACACATTATTAATTTAATATGTGGCAGCTAAAGCTGTAGTTGGTAAGAAAATCCTTCGGTATTATACCGTACCGGTTCGAGTCCGGTCCCGGGTACCATTCTTTTATTTTTCCAAATATTTTTCTCGGAGTCCAAGATTTATCTTGGACGTCCAAATATTGGGCTCCTCTAAACTGAAATACTATATCACTGCTCCTCCTCCATATGACCTTTATTTAGTGCCCATCACCACGACAGCTTAGCCCATCTATCTTATGTCCATTTCCAGTGCCTAATGTCCATTATTTTTTTAATGGTATTCCCAAACTCTCTGCAACAGCCAGCATTTTTGCCACAAAAGCTGAAAACGCATCGAAAGTCTCGTTACCCGTTTGCAGCACTTTAAGTTCTTGAATATCAGGCATTTCAGCAGCAATCTCAACCGATTTGTCGATAAAGCGTCTGAGCAAATCAGACTCATTAATCAGATTGCGATTTTCTTGCTCCATGCGTGCTATTTCTACCTCCTTTTCCCGCTGCGCCATTTTGAGCTGATGACTGGCTTCTTCTAATGCCATTTCAGCCTGATGTGTTTGTCGTTGTCGCGTCAAGCGAGCCTCCAAAGCTTTAGCTTCAAGCAAATCATCTTGTTCTTGAATGACTAAATTAAACTCGGCTGCCTGTTTTTTAAGTATCGTTTCCTGTTCAAGCCGCTGCTGTTCAGCCTGCATTTTTGCATCATTTAAGCGACTTTCTTCCGTTGTGGCATGTAAGGCTTGCTCCGTTTGCAAGGTCTTTTGCTTATTATTGGCTTCATTTTCTAATTTGGCCTTTTCTAAGATACTCTCATGCGTATTTTGCAATGCTGCTAATTGACTTTCATGCTTAACGTGCTCAATCGCCGCGATGGTTTCAGCTTCACGGGTTTCTCTTAATTGGCGACTTTCAAGTTCCTTTTGCTGAACTTCATTTTGCATTGTCAATTGACTAATACGGGCCATTTTTTCCTGTTGATGACGGAAAGGGGCTTGTAAATCTTGCCAAAGCTTTTGTGAACTAACAAGGGCTTCTCTAATTTGGACGGTGACAATTTTGATACCCAAGCCTTCTTGTGTCCCCCCCGCTCCTTCTGTTACCGCTTCTAGCCGTTTTGTAAGTTCTTCAATAATGGGGGCTTTATCGGTTAAAACCTCTTCTACACTCATGGTGGCAATTTTATCTTTGATGGTAGCCTCGGCTTGCTCACCCAATTGTGCATTGACAATCCCAAGGGGATCACGGCTGTCTGAAAAATCCAATTTTTTATAGGCTATTGAAAAATCATTGATTTGCCATTGTAGATAGGCGAGTATATTAATGCCCTGTTTTTCTTGAGTGATGCTTTTTGCAACAATACCAATGGTTTGCATAGCGGCAGGCACGAGTAAATAGGCATCGGTTTCGGGATTATAACGAAACGATTTTCCCAATCCAAGGGTCATCGGCGCGTCGCGCCCCATACGTGTATGAACAACATAAGCATTTGGAGGGACGATGACCCGTTTCCAACGCCAAAAGCCCGTTTCACGCACTTTAATGGGTTCTTTTTCCAGTTGTAGCTCTTCGGAGGTGATGAGTTTGCTCGTCGGTAGTTGTTCGTTTGGGGATGGGAGGCTTTTAGCGGCTGCTAATTCGCCATAGTCGTCGCTTTCTGGTGCTTGTTGGCGATTAAATGCTTGGGCGGCTGGAATGCGTTTTTTCATTTTTTAACTACAGGGATAAGTCAAAATCTTATTAGACTTATCGTCGGTGGTATGGAGATTTCAGGCCAAATGCAGTAGTTAAGGTTTTTCTCGTTTCTAGCTCCGTGCGAGTCTGATACACAAGTCTATTTTGGACGAGGTGCCTTCGAAAAAAAAACACCACTGCGACAAAAAAGTCCCTAAAAATCCTATTTATTGAAGAAATCAAGCCGTTTGTTTTAAGTTGTCCAGCATGATTTAAGTGAATATTGGCTTGATGGCAAATATGACTACGTTCGCTCACTTAGCCCAAAAATGGATTGTCTTCTAAATCCGGTTCATTTTCTTTTAATCTCTTATCTTTTGTCCAAATATGCACCTTATAACCAAGGCTTTTACGTTTGTCTTTTAAACGTTGTGCTTGAATAACGGTAGAGGTATCTACTAAACCAATACATTTTCTACCTTGACATTGAACAACAGATTTGTTAGCAAAATATTCTAACAATTGTGGAAAATC
>LUTY01002532.1 GCA_001640045.1 Candidatus Thiomargarita nelsonii
GTCAAATGCCATATCGTGCCGCCATTTCCACAATAAATATATGGTTGAATAGCTGAGCGTAATCCACCATTTTTATCCGGTGCCGGTAAAAAAATATCATTGATAAAAAAAATAATAAAATCAGTATATTATTATTAATATCTTGACAAACAAAAAGTCGAACTATATCTTATGTCCAACGTAATAACTGCCGAACAACGGCAACAATTTAATACCAAAGCCAAAGAGCTTAATGTACTGCCCATCAAAGTACCCCCCCATTATGATAAAATGGTGCAGGAAGAGTATGACGTCTTAGGGCATCGTGGTGGCCCATTGTACCGTGTGGTTTACCCCACCTCCGACCGGCTAGAAATACGGACTCCCCATGAAGTCCCTGATTTTGTGGAAGAACAATCCAATATGCCGCCGGGTTTGGCAAATGTATTGATTCACAAATATCGCCGTCGAGCGTTATTTTTAGTGACTGATAGATGTGTTGGTCACTGTATGTACTGCTTTCGGCAGGATGTATTGACCGATATTCACGGCAATCCTTTACCACCCTTAGAAGAGCGGCTTAACGGAGTGCTTAATTATCTGACAGGGCATCCCGAAATCAGTGAATTGATTTTATCCGGTGGCGATCCGCTCAATATACCGTTTCGTCACTTAAGTTATCTATTTGAACAGTTAGCCCAAAAAACCAAAGTGACCGATATTCGGATACATAGCCGCAATTTAGTTTTTGCGCCCCAAATCGTCTCCGATAAAGTGGCTGAGTTGTTAGGCAAACATCGGGCGCGGATTTATATTCATGTCGTTCATCCTTATGAAATTGAGGACAAAATGGTAGATGTGATAAAACGCTTGCAGGATGCCGGAGTACGAACATACAGTCAATTTCCGATCTTGCGGGGTATCAATGACCATGTGCAAGTGTTGGAAAAATTACTACGGCGGTTGGATGATTTACGGGCTAACCCGATCAACCTATTTATCCCAGATCCAATTAGTTACTCAGCCAGCTTTCGGATCCCCATGAAGCGACTACTCCAGTTGATGGACGAGTTATATTGGACCACCGGCTCTTGGACCAATGGCGTGCGTTTAGTACTTGATACCCCCATTGGTAAAGTGCGCCGCGAAGATAGGGTTGCCTGGGACGAAAAAACCGGTCAGATAAGCTTTCAACGGGAAGGGAAGCATGTTATCTACCACGACTTCCCAATTGAATTGGATAAAGCCGGTGAGTTAGACACCTTGTTATGGAAAGGATAGACAATGCCATTACTCCCATTTGTTATCGTCGGCGGTCTTTTATACGCTGCCTTAAAACAACAACGCCAGAAAAAGTCCGGTGAGCATTCGGTGGTTGCGCTGGTGAAAAAAACTGACCAAGCCTATCAACAATTTATTCAACAAAAGATTGATCCGTTGTTGACTGGCTCAAACCGTCAAACCCAGTTGGCTCAACTTCAGGATGATAACACCGTATTATCGGCACCCAGTGAGCAGGAACAACAAACCAATCGCCTCATTGCCCTGTCTGGTGTCACAATGGGATTAGCAACGATTGGCAGTTACCTATTTCCACCGTTACTGATTCCCACGATAGCCCTAGGCGTTTATCTGATGTTACCTATGTATAAAATGACCTTCAAAAGCCTTATTCAAGAACGCAAGATAAAGCTAGATTTACTGGGCTCGCTTTATCTGACCGGTTTTTGGTTGGCTGGCTATTATATTTTTGCCGGTTTTGCTTATCTACTCTATTTTGTAGGGGTCAAGGTCGTCTATCAGATGGAAGGGCGCTCGCGGGAAAATCTCACCAATCTATTTGGTCAGCAACCCCGTTTTGTGTGGCAACGGGTGGAGGGAGTGGAAGTACAAACCCCATTGAGTGCGTTACAGGTGGGTGATGTGGTGGTGGTCAATGCCGGTGAGCCACTGCCCGTTGATGGGGTGATTATTGAGGGGTTAGGGTCGGTCGATCAACACCTATTGACCGGAGAAAGCCAACCCGTGGAAAAAGAGACTGGTGATACGGTTTTTGCCTCAACTTTACTGTTGAGTGGACGCTTGTTTATCCAAGTCGAAAAAACCGGCCAGAACACCCTAACCGCCCAAATTGGAGAAGTCTTGAAGCAAACGGCAAGTTATCAAACCGAAACCGAATTGAAAGGTCAAGAACTGGCTGATAAAACCGTTTTGCCTAACTTAGCGGCCAGTCTGTTAGCCTTACCCGTGGTTGGGCTTCGAGGAGCGGTGGCTGTGTTAGGGGCTGGTTTTGGAATGAATATGCGCTTGGTATCATTATTGGGTACCATGAACTATTTAACCATCGCCTCTCGGCACAATATCTTAGTAAAGGATGGCCGGGCCTTAGAACGCTTAAAAGAGGTGGACACGATTGTATTTGATAAAACCGGTACCCTCACCCTCGAACAGCCCCATGTCGCCCAACTCCATGTGGTTCAAACTGGGTTAAGTGAGGATGAACTGTTAACTTATGCCGCCACAGCGGAATATCGACAACCCCACCCCATTGCCCAAGCGATATTGGCGGAGGCCAAAAAACGAAAAATACCGGCCATGGAGATTGAGGAAGCCAGTTATGAGGTGGGCTATGGCATTCAAGTCTGGATCAAGGGAAAACGGATTCGCGTTGGTAGTAGCCGCTTCATCACCCAAGA
>LUTY01002533.1 GCA_001640045.1 Candidatus Thiomargarita nelsonii
CACATAAGCATAATTTAGCTGTGCGACGTTTTAAGCGTAATTCTAATGGTTCAATCAAACGTAGTAATAAGGTACTTGCCAAAAAGTTTAAATAATTCAAAGTTTTTTGCCAATCAATCTGCGCGTTTAGGATACGTTTGATTTCATCAATAAAAAGTGTTATTTGGGGCGTTTGTCCAATATAACGACAACTTAAGCGAAAAACTTCTTCTAATAATTGTTCATCACGGTGTTTTTCCCCCATTCGCGAATCATGTTGAATGACACGGCGGATAATTGTTTCATTGAGTTGATCTGCCATCTCCTCCCACGGTGTCTCTGCATAAAGATGAGCAATGGGATAAGCCCCCCGTTCAGAAAATGCAGCAAAAGTCGTTTGTCGTATTTTTTGATGTTGTAATCCAAAATTTCGCAGTTCTTGCCAAAAATATTGTTGTTTGAGTTGAGAGAAACCATTATTTGGTAAAAAAGATGGGATATCACCGAAACCACGTAATGCTGCAATCTCACGTAAAAATAACGTCCCCATTTCTATGGTACTCAACCGCCCCGCCAAGCTATCTTGCCCTATCTCAATTTGTAAGGCGGAACTTCCTGTAATCATCACACGCACCGCATTGAGATCAACCAAATATTTAAGTTGAGGTGCCCAATGCGGTATATTCTGCAATTCGTCAAAAAAAAGATAAACCTTTTGTCCTTCGTATGCAACGGTATTGAACGTTTTGCCTAAAATATATTGTTCAAACCAGTATGAGATATCTAAAATAGGCTGTTGTAATGCCGTGAAGTGGGGTAAATCTTCAAACAGAATATGCAAGATATGATTATTTGGCACCCCACTCATCAACAATTGCTGAATGATTTGTTGTGCTATCGTACTCTTACCCACTTGACGCGGTCCTCGTAAGGCAACAACGGGAGTCATACCATTTTTTAACCGCTTGAGAGTAGGTGCAAAGGCCCAACGTTTAAAAGGGAAAATGGGTGGCAGAGCCGTACTTTGCCACCACGGGTTAGCGTTGCGTAGGTTTTTTTCAAGTATGGGATCGAGTTTGTTCATGTTCATATACTCTTAGCTCGTAGGTTGGGGTAGATTCTCCTTAAATTTCACCCCTTAGTACAACGGATTAGGGGAATAAACGGATTTTTTAAATATCAACATGGTTATAATTTTTATTATTTAATCCGTTTATTCCCCAAATCCGTTGTACTACAGAATGGCGGAAATAATTGCTTTCATCAGATGTTCTCCCCAATTAACGTTGCTTTGTAGGGTGGGTAGAGCTCAATGCCATTGAGAGTTTCGGGAAATCCGCTCCGCTCCATTCCCGAAACAAAACGTTTGTCTAATTCACTGTGCTCTGCTTTTTAGCGATCCAAACCTCCTCAACCACATCATCAACCACCAAAGCCGCCCATTCCTGACAAGACAATAAAGTCCCATTCACCACCCGACGTGTACGCAATGGCTGTTCACAATAAGCCGGCAAATCATCAATTGTCACACCAGGGTTTTTTAGCACCACCATTTTTACCTTTCCTCCCAATAACAAAACATTGGCATCAGGATGTTGATAGATTTCCTCATATAGATCGTACAATCTAACATCATCATTTTTTTGCCAATGAGCAAAATTGGTCGGTAAATGCCAAGTTTTTTGAACTTTACCCTGTTTTTGTGGACACTCCAATTTTTTACAAACAAGATGACGAATAGGAGCCGGTAAATCGCTCGCCCGTTGAACCAAGCGTTGCCTCAAATTCTCAGCCCGCCCACTCTTTTCCAAAATCTGAGCCGTATTATAAATAACACTTAGCGGCGCATTCGCCTGTTGTGCCAAATTTTCCAAATCTTCAAGAGATTGCTCACCCTTTTCATACCGAATCACCGCCCGCAATCCTCGAATATCCAAATTATCAGGCTCTAATTGATATGCTTTTTCTATAGCAACAAGCGCATTATCAAATTCTCCCAAATAAAACGCAGCAATCGCAAAATTCACTTTGGCAGGCATATAATCTGGGTCTTTTTTAGATGCAATCTCAAAATACTTTTTAGCATTTATAAAAATTTGTTTGGTTTGAGTACTCATCTCTTTGCCTTTGGACACCAAAGAAAGATCGTCCAAGATTGTTGTCTCATCCAATACCGAAGGCAACCAATAAGAATAAGCCGCTTTACCCCAATTCTCACGCGCCCATTGCAAATGACAAACCCCTAAATTGTTATAAACTTCACGCGCTGGAAAATGTTCTTCAAATTTCCGCCCTCACGGTGACAACAAAGAGCAGCAAAATAGATAGCATTCCTTTTTTTAATATATTCATAATCATTAATCTATAACCAAGCCATCTCTCATAAATTTTAACTTGGCGGCTAATTGAGTAGAAATCTGCAATTCATTGGGCATTTGGTTTAATAATGGCCCAATTTTCTCAAATTGTGATGAAACCCAGTTGATGGTAATACCTTCTAAATCATCACTTTTGTCTTGTCGAGCTAAAATTTCCTGATTCAGTTCATTGAAAATGTTTTTTTGTCTGTCCCAAAAACCGTTGGGCACTTGATATTGTGGGAGAGCGCGAGAAACACTTTCTAATAATAAAGTCCAGCGTCCTAGTTTAAAATAACTAGCCCATTCTGTCTGTGACCAATCTT
>LUTY01002534.1 GCA_001640045.1 Candidatus Thiomargarita nelsonii
CCGCGACTCAACTCCATTTAGGCAATTCTGGGACATTTGACACGCGCCATCCCGAACGCAGTTTCTTGGTCAGTGCCCCCCCCTCCGCCTTTGGATTTTTAGATCCAGAACCTGCCACAATTGAAATAAGAGAAAGTCAATTGGTAAACGGCCAAACATTATCAATATTAGGGGGAAATATCAACATTGATGGTGGGCAAATCAGCGCGGATCGTGTTAATATCGCTGCCATTAGCAGAGCTAATGAGTTAATAAGCACAGCGACAGCTTTAGAGCTTGAAAGTAACGCAGAACTTGGCGTGGGAACGAGGAAATGATTGAACCCTATAGTGGCGACCAAAAAATCCTATTTCTTGAAGTTCAAATTAATAACACTATGACACCCAACCACCACCACCCCATTACCCTCCCTTTTACCTTCGCCAAACGTCACGGCGCGATACTCACCCATATCGACGCTCACAGTGCCACCATTTGCCACCGCCCACAAATGACGCGCCACACTTTAAGCGAAATCCGTCGTTTTTTAGGTATTCCATTGAATTTAAAGGCCATCCCTACAGAAAAATTTGACGCACTGCTCACCAGCCATTATGAGTCCAATCAATCCATGCAAATAATGGAAGGTTTGGGGGAAGAATTAGACTTATTTCAAGTTGCACAACAACTTTCAGAGCCAGAAGATTTATTAGAAAAGGCAGATGACGCGCCTATCATTCGACTGATCAATGCCCTACTCTCCGAAGCGATTAAAGAAAATGCCTCAGATATTCACATTGAGCCCTTTGAAAGTCGGCTCGTTGTGCGCTTTCGCGTCGATGGCGTATTACGTGAAGTGCTACAACCTCGGCGCGTGTTAGCACCACTACTGGTTTCACGCATTAAAGTCATGGCAAAACTGGATATTGCCGAAAAACGTTTGCCACAAGATGGACGTATCTCTCTGCGTATCGCCGGACGCGCTGTTGATGTGCGCGTCTCCACCATTCCCTCTGGGCATGGTGAAAGGGTCGTTTTACGTTTGCTTGACAAACAAGTGGGGCGTTTAGACTTAAAACAGCTTGGCATGTCGGCTGACACTTTAAGCCATTTACAAGACATCTTACAAAAACCGCATGGCGTACTGCTTGTCACAGGACCCACCGGATCAGGTAAAACCACTAGCCTGTATGCCATGCTCAATTATCTCAATGATCGCAGCCGTAATATTATGACGGTAGAAGATCCCATTGAATACTACTTAGATGGCATCGGTCAAACCCAAGTTAATACTAAAGTAGATATGACATTTGCGCGGGGACTACGTGCCATTTTACGACAAGATCCAGATGTGGTCATGGTTGGCGAAATCCGCGATGTAGAGACGGCACAAATTGCGATACAAGCCAGTCTCACCGGACACCTGGTATTATCTACTTTGCACACAAACACGGCCATTGGTGCTGTGACACGTCTCCGAGATATGGGCGTTGAACCCTTTTTGTTGTCATCCAGTTTAATAGGCGTAATGGCGCAACGCTTGGTGCGCTTGTTGTGCCCTCACTGTAAACAACCCTATACAAAGGGGGGGAGTCAGTTATATACTTATCAAGGCTGTCAACAATGCAATTCCATCGGCTATCGCGGACGCACGGGCATTTATGAATTGATCAACATAGATAATACGCTCCGCACCATGATACATGACGGAGCAGGACAACACGCCTTGGAAAATTACGCACATGAACAAAATGAGGATATTCAACAAGACGGCATGAGACGGGTGTTGGCGGGAGAGACTTCGCTTGATGAATTGTTGAGAGTTAGCAATCAAGATGAAAATTAATAATATTTTTAGGCCCTTAAATACGCCTACTCAAAATGAAGTTTTTGAAAAACTACTCAACACGTCGGACTTTAGGCTAGAAAAAATTGTATCAACGGGACAAGCCACGCCGCCCGGTGAATGGTATGAGCAAGAACAAGATGAATGGGTTATTCTATTAAGTGGCAGTGCCGGGTTATTATTTGAGACAGAAAATACCCTCCAAGTGCTACACCCCGGCGATTATGTCCACATTCCAGCCCATCAGCGTCATCGCGTCGAATGGACGGACTCATCACAACCGACGGTGTGGCTGGCTTTGCATTATAGACATCCTAAATGATTTGTGGTGGCAAAGACCTCTGCTCGTAGTAGGCGATTTATCGCCTACCATTTTTATTTCCGATAATGTCTAATCTTTGACGGGTATCGCTTATGAAAAACAAATTTCTTTTAAAATACATACTGATTTTATGCTACCTCCCAATCCAAGCCTGGAGTTTTCCCTACAGCGAGATTTACGTTTTTGGGGATAGCCTGTCGGATACAGGGCGGCTTTTTGAAGCCATTGAACTACCGTCCGTGCCTTATTCTGAGGGTCGATTTAGTGACGGCGAAGTGTGGGTAGAAATCCTTGCCGAGGATTTTTTAGACTTAAGCTATAACCCACAAACCAATTTTGCATGGGGCGGTGCCACAACCGGGACAACTAACGTTTTCCACGAAGATTTACCGGGACTGCAACAACAAGTAGACACATATCTTGAAAAAGCCGCTGATCCGAATGGCCTATATGTTATTTGGGCAGGCTCCAATGATTTTCTGAGCGGCGTGACTAATCCTGAACAAACCAT
>LUTY01002535.1 GCA_001640045.1 Candidatus Thiomargarita nelsonii
GGATTGATTGTCAAACCAGATAAAAATATCCCCATGATTTTTTTTAAAAATGAACGTATTCCACTCAAACATTTGGGCGAGGGTATGTATCGCGTATTTCACATTATCCTTGCCTTAGTCAACGCAAAAAATGGCTTTCTACTCATTGATGAATTTGAAAATGGCTTACATTACACGGTGCAGCCCAAAGTATGGGAATTGATTTTCAAACTGGCAAAAGAGTTAAATGTTCAAGTGTTTGCTACAACGCATAGTAAAGATTGTGTTGAAGGTTTTCACGCGGTATGGGAAAGCCAAGAAGACGAAGGCACGCTTCATAGATTAGATAATGATCCCGATGAAGGCGTTATTGTTATGCCATACAACTGTGAATTAGTCGCTTATGCCTTGGATCGTTCTGGGGAAATACGCTAATGGCAAAAAAAGAGACTCCCTGCCAATGCAAAAAGGGTACACATGTACTTTTAGTTGAAGGCAAAAATGATTGCCATGTCATAAGAATGCTATGTAAAGAACATCAATTGTCTGAAAGCTTGTTTTGTATTTATGAGTGTGGTGGCGATGATTACGTACTTCCTGAATTAGAACTCCGTATTCAATCAGATTTACAATTACGTCCAAAAGTGATTGGTATCGTTTTAGATGCTGATATGCCTGAAGATAAACCCGATATCATGGTAAGGTGGCAACAATTGAGTGATAAACTGGAAAAATATGGATATACTCTGCCAGTACAACCTGACAAACAAGGCACAATACATTCAAATGTCGGTAAATATCCCCGTATCGGTATTTGGTTAATGCCCAACAATCAAGATACTGGAATGCTAGAAGATTTTCTCAAAAAACTGGCTTTACCCGATACCTTAGCGACAGCACAAAGTTGTGTCAAATGTGCCTATCGCCGAAAAGTGACTCATTTTAAAGAAGCCCATTTAAGCAAAGCCGAAATTTACACCTATCTCGCCTGGCAAGATGAACCTGGCAAACCTTTTGGCATAGCAATTACTGCTCATACTTTACAACCTAATACAGAAATTGCTCATCTTTTTACGAATTGGCTCAATAGACTATTTAGTGAATGAACACACTCCAAATCAAAACGATTAAAAACAATGCCATTGCTTTTTTTAATACGCTGTGCTATGACAGCCAAAAACGTATAGACGGAGATACGCCTGCCGAATTTCTATAACTTTTCAGATAAATATTTTGGTAGGAGTCTATACTTAGCACGGGCACAATTTTTTGCACTTTTGTCATTTCTACCAGCAGGAGAAATCTATAGCCGCCAAAGATTTCTCCCGTTGGTCGAAATGACAGAAAAACTTGAACCTCGATATTTAGGCAAAAACATATGATTGTAAAAATAATTCGTGAAGGGCTCGGTAGGCTAATCGTTTTTATTGATTTTATAACGAAACCTGCGAAAATCGTGCGGACAGAAGTCGCACAACAATTGGTTGACAAACAAGCCGAAAATTTGGCTTTATACCAATTTTACGCTTGCCCTTTTTGCATCCGTACCCGTCGCGCAATACACCGCCTCAACATTCCCATAGAATTGCGTGATGCTCAAAATAATCCCAAATTCAGACAAGAATTATTATCTGAGGGAGGCGCAATTCAAGTACCTTGTTTGCGAATTGAAGAAAATGGTCAGACAAATTGGATGTATGAATCTGCCAAAATTATCGAATATTTAAATAGCCGTTTTGGCGCTGCAACATAATTTTCTATAGGAGTCCTCGATTTAATTCAGACGTCTGAATTAAATCGAGGACGCATTACAGAACATGGACAATACCGCCCTTCCTATGGGGACGTAGATGTAGAATTTATTTTTGATACGGAACCTGATCATTACCAGTTAGTCAAAGTGGGTTGGGACGATGATGAACGGATTCATAGCTGTTCTTTACATATCGACATCAAGAATGGCAAAATTTGGATTCAACATAATGGCACTGAAGATCATATTGCTTATGACTTAGTGGCTAAAGGTGTGCCAAAAGAGGATATCGTGTTAGGATTCCACTCGGTTTATATGCGCCAATATACTGATTTTTATGTTAATTATATATGGAGCCGTGTATCCACTATGATGCTTTTTATCGTTCCCAAACGCTATGAGCTTTTGCTCCGCAAACGTGCCTGCACGGATGCGGAGCAAACTGCAAAACTGATAGGTGCTAAGAACCAGCACAAAGAAACTTGAAATTGACTTTGCAATATAATATTCTTGTGCGTTCATGGCAACTGCTTGCCAATTCAAATACAACTAAACCCAATAACTGATATGTTAACTTGTCATGATGTTGCTCGCTATTTCCTCACTTTAATGAGTGAAGAAAATGGTGATTTAATTTCAAACCTGAAGTTACAAAAGTTGGTCTATTATGCACAAGGCTCAAGTCTCGCTTTATTGAAGCGGCCCTTATTTCCTGAGCCTATTGAGGCATGGCTACATGGGCCAGTTGTACCGGTATTGTATGATGAATATAAAAAATATGATTCTGGGCCTATCCCCCGTCCTCAAGAGGTTAATCTTGAACGGTATGATGAGGAAAGTCAAGCACTTTTAAATGATGTTTATTCGGATTACAAGGTAAACATATAACTGAATTGGTTTCTTGTTTGGCGAACAAGTCAAC
>LUTY01002536.1 GCA_001640045.1 Candidatus Thiomargarita nelsonii
AACTAAGAGTAAGAGAGTTTGCTTATTTGGTGCATTATTCGATTGAGCAGCGTTTGAGAAGTGACAATAACAATAATGGGAAACAACCGCTTGACACTGATATAGAACGGCTTAAAGCTGAGAAACAACCGCTTGAAGCTGATAAAAATTTACAGCCTGAAGATGAGACGGGTAAGCGGAATTATTTTGAGGGTTTCAAAAAAAGACTAACTGCATATCCTATTATATTTTTGACTTATTCCTTCTTAAATGTAAGACTTATATTTATTGTTTTTTTTAGAGAAGACTATAAAGATGATAAAAGCATTTTGCTTGTTGTTATTATGTTCAGTTAGTTGGATTGGGGTTGCTTATGCCTTTCCGAGTGATCATGAGATTGCTTTTGCTAAAGCCTATGACAATGTTGATAATCCAACGAAAACAGCGGGGTGCCTTATTGTTTGGGGCTCCAGTGATCCGAGTACCAAAAATATCTATTGTCGATATCAACTTCAAAGGATGGGTTTTTTTATAGATTATATTGGTAGTGTTTTGTCTGATATCAAGCTAGGTTTTTTTATGAATCAAGCCGAGGTTCAACAAAACTTGCCACAAGGAATAAAAACATGGTTTAAAAACAAATATCAAAGCCTGACTTTGACTCCGTCTGAACTAGCAGAGCTTGCGAACATTATGTCACAGCCCAACTACTTCATTAGCATTGATTTTGGAGGCAAAGAGCGTGTCATTTATCAATTGGACAATCTGTCTGACGTGCAGGAAGCTGTTCCTGAGGACTATAAGAATAAATCCCAAAAACAGTTTGCTTATTTGGTGCATTATTCGATTGAGCAGCAGTTGAGAAGTGACAATAACAATAATGGGAAAAGACAGCTTGAAGCTGAGAAACAACAGCTTGAAGCTGATAAAAATTTACAGCCTGAAGATGAGAAGGGTAAGCTGAGTTATTTTGAGAGTTTCAAAAAAAGACTAATGGCGCATCCTATTATATCAATTAGTCTCATTGTTTTCTCTCTCATTATCATAGTGATTCTCTCCTTGTTTTTAATGAACTTATTGACAGGATGGCTCGCAAGTTTCTCCAATAAACATAGAACGGCTGAAAGTCAGCCTCAACAGAGAACAGAGAATCAAACGCCACCGGCATCGGACTCGTCTGCAATAATGGAGTTGGAAACTCGTCTGGTGCAAAATTTGACAATAAGTTTAGAAGAAAGTTTAAAAGACGATCTGACAAAAACAGAACAGAATATTCTTCTTGCCATTCAAAAAGAATCAAGAGTCACTCAATTAGAAGATAATTTGACGAAAAAAGCTCAAGCCCTTCAAAAAGCAGAACACGATTTAGAAGAGGTTAAAAATGAACTTGTTCAACTGCGACAAGGGTTTAACAACACAAAGGATGAGCTAAACCAAACCCAAGCTACTCTGGAGAACGAGCGAACCGAACACCAAAATGCGGAAAAAAACCTAAAAAATGTTGATGAAAAACGCGATGAGCGGCAACAAGACTTGGACAACACAAATGAAGAGCTATCTTCAACGACTGACCAATATGGATGTTGGCGTTGGTTACAACCAGCATTGTTGGGAGAAATGATGGTTTGCGAACCCATTGTCAAAGATATTAAAGACAAGGGCACAGAAAAAGACCAGCAAATTTCAGAGCTGTTACAGCTGGACAGCATAATGAAACATTGGGCTACTTTAGTTGGTCAATTCTTTAAGTCTGATGACGAATTATGGATGTCTTTACGTGGGATAGACGGCGGCAACTGGCTAAATCAGCTATTGAGAGCCGATGACGTGTTACAAACCTATTTTCCCGATGAAGAAAGTTTCAAGCTGTTATCGCAGCATTTGTCGAATGTGAATGGCATCTTACAGGCGACGTTTATGGAAATGGGGAGAAATTTTCTGATCCCCAAAATACTTGAGAAAGTGCCAAGCTATGTTCCGGCAGAACAATATAGTCCAAATCGTGTATACATGCCACGGGGTTTCCATGACCGCTTCATCAAGGAAACTACATAAAGCGTAGCTGGCTTTGTCCACAATCTCTGTATCAATGCCCCGATTTTTAGCGGTACGGGTAAAAGATTTTATCTCGGCACCAACATTCTCGCGTAATGCGGCCACCCCAGGATCATGCATTTGGGTGCTGAGTTGAGATGCTAATGATAAGAGTGTCGCCGCCGATTCTACTAAGGGATTGAGTCCCTTGGGGTTTAATCGGGGGACAGAGGATCTCGGCACATCCGTAGCGTCCGTATAAGAGGGGCGCGACGTGTGACGTGTCGTCGTGTGACGTGACGGTGCGTGATGCGGCGGCGTGTGACGTGATGGCGCGTGACGTGATGGCGCGTGACGTCCTCTTCCCCTGGGTTCGGGTATTCTAATTCGTGTTCGATCATCGTTAGGCATAAATGTAGCCTCTCTCATTGTCAAAAAAAATTGTCAAGCATTGTACATAAGTCAATAAAAGCATTTGCAATATGGGTACAATTCCAAATTGCCAATAAATAAAATTTTTTGCATTTAGGAGTCCAAAATTTATTTTGGACGAGTGCAACGTGTTTAGACTCGTCCAAAATAAATTTTGGACTCCTAAATGCGGGACAAGTCTAATAAAACTCATCCCTGTAGTTAAAGAA
>LUTY01002537.1 GCA_001640045.1 Candidatus Thiomargarita nelsonii
GTGCAAGATGTCGCCAAGGTGATTGATGGGCCATCAGAACTGACTAAAATGGTGGCCAATCTTGTGCGCCATTAAAATCAGCACGCAATCCATCCTTCAATATTTCTCGCTTAACGACAGTGAGATGATTAATGTAATTAATATGCAATAAAGTTTCAGGTGACCAATCAGCTTTTTGATAAGTATGCATCGGTTGCCCGCTGTGATCTATCATACGGCTGTCAGTATAGAGCAAGGTATAATCTTGTTGCTGAAGTTTCAAGGCGAGGCTGAGTAAAGCTTCATGGTGCAAATTATCATCATGATCAAGAAAAGTGATATAAGGGGCTGTTGCCATTTTGATCGCGTCATTGCTGGCTGCCACAATACCCCCTTGGGTGTCGCGGCGCAGATAGTGTAAACGTTCTGCGAGCACTGGATCATTTTGCACTGCTTGCAACACTTGCCGGGTTTCTTCACGATCTGAGGCATCATCGACTAAACACAATTCCCAACCAGTATAGGCTTGATTGCGTACCGACAACAGGGTTTGGCGGAGAATAGCAGCTTCCGTATTATAAACAGGCAAAATAATTGAAAACAAAGTTTGCTGGGGCAGCGTCCGCCCAATGAGTTGCGCGATGCCTTGTCTCCCCGCCGCCTCAATGCCAACAGCGGCACAAGTATCGGCAAGTAATTGCTCCAAACTGTGGGACTGTTCAAGCTGTTGGGCGAGTGCTTGGCGCTGTTGAGTTTGTTCACTCAGTTGGCTCGTTAATAATTGCTGTTGCTTTTCTAAATGGTTGACTAAATAGATAATTTTATCAAAGTGGCTCAATTCTAAATTTTTGAGTATCGATGTAATGACCTTTTGTGCATGGTCGAGATAACCTTTGTCTTCATGGACTTGAATGTATGATTGGATTTCCGTGTCGCTGAAAATACGATACTCACAGCTAATCTCATCCACATGCACAAAAGTCAAATTCGATAAGCTCAAGCGAGACAAGAATTCCCAATCTTCATAAATTTCAAAGTCTTCATCAAATTGATGGCTATGAAACACGGAAGCACGAAACAACAGGGCATGGTTAGGAATAGTGTTACCAATCAATAAACGCCCCGGCTGCCAAGGGCGGTTCATAACTTCAATGACTTTGTTGACTCGCTGGTCAATTTTTTCGCAGGCAACGACTTTGCAACCACTATATACGACATCTATTTGGGGTTGTCCGTGAATTTCGGCGAGCAGGGAAGCAAAGTGTTGCGAATATAATACATCGTCTTGGTCAAGCATACCGATATATTCGCCACGCGCAGAGTTTCCAAACGCTTTAAGTGGGCAGGACGAGTTTTGAGGCGCGTTTCTAAACTATTTGGAACATCTTCACTGATAATGGCATAGAGCATAATTATTGTCTTGTCTTGGACGTCCAAGATAAATCTTGGACTCCTCTAAACTGAAATACTACGAGCCAGTGCCGCTCTCGCATCAGATAATGTCGCATCATAATGTGCATCGAGGATAGGATTTACACCACGTAAACCCGCTACCACTTGCTCACTCCAATCTAAGTATTCTTGGCGGCGTTTCAATGACCAATTTTTTGGGGGTGAATGGGCAATGTCGTAGACATTACAAATTTTATCCGCCAGTTTCAGTTGTTTAGCGCGTGTCGATATGTGCGGCGCATGTTCAATTTGCTTTAATTTGCGTTGCTGTTTGGGCAAGCGTTTGTCATCAGTCACCTCACTCACTACTGCTAAGACTTCAGCACCAAACAAATTTTGAATTTCTTCAGGTGTTGTATCAGTATCTTCTAGCGTATCATGTAACAGTGCCCCGACTATCGTCACCATATCATGCACCTTACCTATTTGCCATAAGGTGTCTGCCACTTCAATAGGATGATTAATATAGGGGGTTGCTTTAGCATCTTTACGCCGCTGATCGCGGTGCTTAACGGCTGCAAATTTGATCGCCGTTAAAAACAAGCTCGATTCGTCTGTGCTTGACATGGGTTACGGTTTTTCAGTCTCGGCATTGGCATCAATATATCGCACCAAATAAAAGCTTTGGGCAATTACAAAGAGGATTGTTAATCCCATCATACCAAATAATTTGAAATTAACCCAAGCGCTTTAAGGTTAATGAAGAACTCGGCCCTTCTATCGTCAAAGTTCACGATAAATTGCAGTCCAACTTAGATAAAATCCCCCCGGGTGTGTCCATGCCGCTGGTTAAACCAAAGGGCATTGATGATGTGCCAGTGGTAACGCTGACTTTGTGGGCGAATAATGTTTATGACTCGGAGCTACGCACTCTGGCACATAAAGTATTGCAACGCCTCAAGGAAGTGCCTAACACCGGGGCAGGTTTTGTTGTTGGTGGTCGCGCCACGCAAATTCGTGTCGAGGTACTCCCAGAACGCCTAGCCGGCTTTAATATCAGCTTGGATCAAATCGCCAATGCGATTCGCGTCGCCAATACTGAACAGGGCGAAGGCCGCTTAGAGCAAGGCGGTACGACGTTTAAAGTCTTTACCGGCTCCTTTTTGCGAACCGCCGAGGAAGTTGCCAGCCTAGTGGTGGGAGTCAGGGAAGATCGACCGATTTATGTGCAAGATGTCGCCAAGGTGATTGATGGGCCATCAGAACTGACTAAAATGGTGGC
>LUTY01002538.1 GCA_001640045.1 Candidatus Thiomargarita nelsonii
GTTGCCACTTAGCGACAGGGTATCCAAAATCCCGTAGGTTTATAGGTAGCAACTTGCAGGATGACCCGCAGCCGTTAACGAACTAGGGATCAAATTTCATGCCTCAGTTAACGCCCGACTCTCTTGCAGAACAGGAATTTGAAATGCACAAACATGCCAACAATCCGGTGCACCAGACCATTAACGACGATCAGGGTTTCCAGTCCATCAATCGGGGCTACAACAGCGTATTTCGCCCCAACCATTTGAGCCTTGGACTGGTAGTGCCGCTGGAGACCTATTCACAAGGTCCAGTGCCCACCATGACCCGTCATGTGGAGCGTGTTCAACTGGCCGAAGAACTGGGATATTCTGCAATCTGGTTGCGGGACGTGCCATTCAATGTGCCGTCATTTGGGGATGCCGGCCAAATGTTCGACCCCTTTGTCTATCTTGGGCTGTTGGCTGCTCAGACAGAATGGATCGCACTTGGTGTCGCCAGTATTGTTCTACCGCTGCGTCATCCGGCGCATGTTGCCAAGGCTGCGGCCAGTGTCGATGTGCTATCGGGTGGGCGGCTCATCCTGGGTGTTGCCTCGGGCGACCGACCAGAGGAGTATCCAGCACTCAACCTCCCCTTTGACGAGCGCGGCGCCCGTTTTCGCGCGAGTTTTGACTATATCATGCAGATGTGGGAGGATTCTCCGGCATTCGAGAACACCTTTGGGAGCCCCTATGGCGGCATGGACATGCTGCCCAAACCAGCGTCCGGAAAACTGCCGCTACTCATTACGGGAGGTAGCCAGCAAGACCCCGATTGGATCGCACAGAATGGGGACGGCTGGATAACCTATCCACGCAATATCGCCGTGCAGGCGAAAATCATCAGCAACTGGCGGGCGCGAGTTAAGGCTGTAGGCGGCCCCGCAAAGCCAGCAATGCAATCGCTTTATGTCGATCTGGCCGAAGACCCTGAGACACCACCACAACCGATCCATTTGGGGTTCCGGCTGGGAGCAAACCATCTTCGGGCTTATCTGAAATCGCTGAAAGAGATCGGGGTAAACCATGTTGCGCTGAACCTTCGCTTTAACCAGGCAGATATCGAGACAACATTGAAACGTCTGGCCGATGACATACTGCCAGACTTCGCTGACTGAGAGATACAAAATCATGCAGAAAACCATTCTTGTTACCGGTTCGACCGACGGCATCGGCTTAGAAACAGCCAGGATGCTGGTCTCGCAGGGGCACTATGTTCTGTTGCACGGGCGTAATCCAGCAAAGTTGGAGGATGTGGAAAAAACACTCTCTGGGCTACCGGGGGGTGGGCACGTTGAAAGCTACGTGGCCGATTTGTCTCGTATGGCTGATGTCGAAGCACTCGCGAAGGCTGTGGCTGAAAAGCATGACAAACTTGATGTGCTGATCAACAATGCCGGGGTCTTCCGAGTTCCCGATCCCATCTCGCAGGACGGGTTGGATGTCCGTTTCGCGGTCAATACTATTGCACCCTATCTGCTGACACAACGACTGTTGCCGCTACTTGGAACGTCCGGTCGGGTAATTAATCTTTCCTCCGCGGCCCAGTCTCCGGTTGATCCAAAAGCGCTAGCCGGAAGGGGCAGGCTGTCCGACGGTGAAGCTTATGCGCAAAGCAAACTGGCGCTGACTATGTGGTCTCGCAGTGTGGCGCTTTCACTCAAGGATAAAGGCCCGGCGATCATCGCGGTTAATCCCAGGTCAATGCTCGGCAGCAAGATGGTGAAACAGGCCTATGGAGTGGCCGGCGGTGATCTGCGCATAGGCGCGGAAATACTTACTCGCGCGGCTCTAGCGGATGAATTCGCGACGGCTTCCGGCAAGTATTTCGACAACGATATAGGTCAGTTTGCCTCGCCCCATCCTGATGCGCTCGATCCACAAAAATCCGAAGAGATTGTGCGCGTTATCGAGGCGGTTTGGGCTGAAATAACGCAATCTAACGAAAATCATCTTTAGTTCAAAGTTCGAGTTAGCTGATTGCCTGAGTAACTCAGAAAGAAACTTAACCACAATAGAGGAAATAAACATGGCTAAATTAACTATCGTCGCAAATGTCATCGCCAACGCCGACAAAATTGATCTGGTAAAGGCTGAGCTTGAAAAGCTGATCGATATCACCCGTGCTGAACAGGGCTGCCTGCAATATGATTTGCATCAGGACAATGAAAATCCAGCCCACTTTATGTTTTACGAGAACTGGGAATCTCGTGAGCTGTGGCAGACGCATATGAGTGCGCAGCACCTGCAGGACTACATGGCTGCAACGGAAGGCGCGGTTGAGACATTCACTCTGAACGAGATGACGAGAATAGCTTAGTCTCGCCATCACAACGGGATTCGAGAATACCCCACAAGATCAATCTGGCATAAGAGTTATGAGCGGGATTGACCACCAGGTGGTACGTATTCTCGAACTTCCCTTAACATTCCTGTTTTGCGATCGTCATACCAACAACGAGCTTGGCGTGCCTGTACGCAGCGCAACAACGTAAACCTCACAACGAAGTTTTGTAACAAACTGAATATCTTTAATATTGACCATACACGTCACCGTAGTCCATTAAATTTCATCTGGAAATACTCTTAAAATACTTTAGTAAAATACTGTGAAAACTTCAACTGAAAC
>LUTY01002539.1 GCA_001640045.1 Candidatus Thiomargarita nelsonii
GCTAGCTGGTAGTTCGCCCATATCTACCAAACCTTTGAGGGCAGCAACGGTGATGTAATAACGATCAACCTCAAAGAATTTACGCAACTGTTTGCGCGAATCACTGCGCCCAAAGCCATCAGTGCCCAGCACATAATAATAACTATGCGGGACACAGGAACGGATTTGATTAGGATAAGCTTTGATATAGTCGGTGGCTGCCACGACAGGACCTTTGCGATCTTTGAGACAGTCGTTGACATAGCAACTGCGTGGTTCTTCTTCAGGGTGTAGCATATTCCAACGCTGACTTTCTACACCTTGGCGATATAATTCAGTGAAACTGGTGACACTCCAAATATTGGCAGACACGCCAAAATCTTCGGCTAATAAGGCACTGGCAGCAATGACTTCGCGTAAAATCGCGCCCCCTCCTAACAGTTGCACTTTCAGATCGCTACTTGTACCTTCTTTGAATAAATACATACCCTTGAGAATGCATTCTTCTACGCCGTCAGGTATTGCGGGATGCGTATAATTTTCATTCATCGCGGTGATGTAGTAGAAAATATTTTCTTGCGCTTGATACATGCGGCGCAGTCCGTCATGGATAATCACTGCCATTTCATAAGCAAAAGTGGGATCATAAACGACACAATTAGAAATATTAGAGGCTAACATGACACTGTGTCCGTCTTGATGTTGCAAGCCTTCTCCTGCTAATGTGGTACGCCCGGCGGTGCCGCCTATCAAAAAACCGCGTGCTCTCAGATCGCCCGCGGCATAAGCTAAGTCACCAATGCGTTGGAATCCAAACATGGAGTAGAAAATATAAAACGGCACCATGTTGACATCGTGATTGCTGTAAGCCGTCGCTGCGGCTATCCATGAAGACATGGCACCCGCTTCACAAATACCTTCTTCGATAATTTGGCCTTTTGTGTCTTCGCGGTAGTACATGATTTGGTCGGCATCTTGCGGCTTATACAATTGTCCTTGGGAAGAATAAATCCCCAGTTGCCGAAATAAACCTTCCATACCAAATGTCCGCGCCTCATCGGGGACAATGGGTACCACATATTTGCCCATTTTTTTATCGCGCGTGAGTGCAGACAGCATTCGCACAAAAGCCATTGTGGTGGACATTTCACGATCATCACTACTTTTGAGCATATTATCAAAAATACTGATGTCTGGGATTTCGATAGGCGTAGCCTTCTTAGTCCGTGATGGCAAATAGCCGCCTAAAGCTTGCCGCCGCTCATGCAAATATTTCATTTCGGGGCTATCAGCGGGTGGCTTATAAAAGGGTGCCTCAGCCACCTGATCCGGCTCAATGGGAATATTAAAACGATCACGGAAAGCCCGCAACGCATCCCCACCCATTTTCTTTTGTTGGTGAGTGATATTTTGCCCTTCACCGGCGACACCCATGCCATAGCCTTTGACAGTTTTCGCAAGAATAACAGTGGGTTGCCCCTGATGCTTTAGGGCGGCGGCATAAGCGGCATAAACTTTGTGCGGATCATGCCCACCGCGATTGAGCCGCCAGATGTCTTCATCGGTCATCCTGGCAACCATTGCCTTGAGTTCGGGATATTTGCCAAAGAAATGTTCACGGGTGTAGGCACCGCCCTTGGCTTTATAACTTTGATATTCACCATCGACACATTCTTCCATGCGTTTGAGCATCAAACCTTTGGTGTCCATGGCAAACAGGGGATCCCAATAGGAGCCCCATATCACTTTAATGACATTCCAACCGGCACCGCGAAAATTACCTTCTAATTCTTGAATAATCTTACCGTTGCCACGGACTGGTCCATCTAAGCGTTGCAAATTGCAATTGATAACAAAAATGAGATTATCGAGTTTTTCACGCGCTGCCAGCGCAATCGCGCCCTGCGATTCTGGCTCATCCATTTCGCCATCACCGGCGAATACCCAGACTTTACGCCCTTGGGTGTTGACGATACCGCGATCATGTAAATATTTCATAAATCGGGCTTGATAAATCCCCATGATGGGACCTAATCCCATAGAAACTGTAGGGAATTGCCAAAAGTCCGGCATCAACCAAGGATGAGGATAGGAGGAGAGCCCGTTACCATCGACTTCTTGGCGAAAATGACGCATTTGCTCCTCTGATATTCGCCCCTCCAAAAAGGCTCGCGCATATATGCCAGGGGCTGAATGTCCTTGGAAATAAACTAAATCGCCACCATGATGGGCGGATTTTGCGCGAAAAAAGTGATTAAAACCAACATCATACAATGTTGCTGCTGAGGCAAAACTGGCGATGTGTCCTCCCAATTCGCTGTTTTGGCGATTCGCTTGTACCACCATTGCCATCGCGTTCCAACGCACTAGGGAGCGGATTTTCCATTCCAGTTCTAGATCGCCGGGACTTTGTTCTTCTTGATCATAAGGGATTGTGTTGACATAGGCTGTATTGGCACTGTGGGGTATGTGGGCACCAGAGCGACGCGCTTTGTCAATCAATTTATCTAAAAGATAATGGGCACGCTGTTGCCCCTCTTTGGCTAAGACGCTTTCTAAGGCGTCGAGCCATTCTTGAGTTTCTTGAGGATCAATATCGGTATATTCTGTCATTTGTGCTCCTTTTACAGGACGCGGAGCGTCCAGGCAGGCATTCCCACGCAGTGGGAAC
>LUTY01002551.1 GCA_001640045.1 Candidatus Thiomargarita nelsonii
TGGTTGGATCTATTCCTATGACTTTGAGGACAATTAATAGTCCAATCAACACAACCATATATTGAGTAAACACCGATAGACTATGCCGTATCCCGGTATCAGTGACCGTCAAATAAATCCACCGATAGCCCAAGCGGCGACTCCAACTACCCAACCAAAAAACGGCCCAGATCAGCACAATCGCCAGTAGCACATTTTCCACTGTGACTTTTTTACCTTCGCCCAAACTGAATAAGGAAAAGTTAAGGAATTGCGCTATATTGTCTTTCACAGCAACATTGGAATACCAACCATTGAGCCAAAAGAATGCCAGCACCGCCAACCCAAAGAGGAGCAGTCCAAGTAATTTCTCCATTAACGGAACTAGGTCTTCTGTCCACAGTTCATAAAAACGACTATCCTTTGAAACCCCGTTTTTCAATAGCTTAATCAAATCTGTCATAAAACCGTGTACAATCAGCCAGCCCGTTAGCACCAAGAAAAATAGGCTCAACAGCTTTGCAACACTCCAGCCTAAACTAATGTAGCCAATGAGGCCTAATATCGAAATAGCCAAAACGACTAGGGGCAATAATAAGGTAAGGAGTTGAGTGACTAAGCGCCAATAAGCTTTTTCTGGTAAAGAGGCCAAAATGATCTTACGCATACGCAGGAGGGGCAGCACAGTCAAAGACAAGAGCATCATAAATAAACTGTCGAACAGTTCGCGTGTCGTTAAGGACAGGCTAACCACATACCCTTCATCCTCCACATGCACCAGGGCAGTGATGACGGTCAATATACCCAGAACAACAATTATCCAGCGTAGTTGCCGATAGAGTTTGGGATCAAGTTCGGATAGCCATAACCAAAATAGGTTAAGGAGAAGTTTGCCGCCTAACCACGTCAATAACAGGATCAACGTAACAATAAGGCTTAATGAGGCAGGTTGTGTCAGCCATAAAAGCAATAAAAACATACCTACCACGCCAATACTCACGGTATTCATACGCCACAAGCGCATCCCTAATAACCGGCGATTAATGAATCCACTGCGTTCTTCTACCAGGGATAGCCGTCTGAACAAAACACTCATCCCCATGACAAAACTTAACCAAATCAACGTGACAACGCCAAGGGTAAGCCAGCCTTGTGTCGGCGTTTGTTGAAAGGCTTGCAGAAAACCGCGCCCTGCCAGTTGCCACTGCTGCATGAAGAAATTCGGGATGGTACGGAGATCTCCCAGCAAAATCTGCCATTCCGCTGTACTGGTGGGCAATTCTCGCTTTTTCGATAAAACTAAGCTCAGGTTGGCTTTATAGGCATTTTCAAGCAAAGTTCGCACTTCTTCCCCTTTCTCCAGCAAGGACGGTATTTGGTCTAATTCTTGTTGCAGCGTCTTTTTGAGAGTGGCGAGCTGCTTTTTTGCTTTTTTATTATCTTTCAAAGCGTTGCCTTGCAATGTTTCGCCACGTTTTGCAACGACGTTTTGTTGTTTTTCCAAAACGATCATTTTACTCTGTAGCAATTCTTGCATGGCCTGGAATTCTTGTAATGATAATTTGACTTTTTCGATCAACGCCAGGGTATCTTCAATCTGCTTTTCGGAAATGTCCGTTGCTTCTTGTCGTTCTTGGGCTGTTTGTTGCCATCGCTGTAATTGTTCTTGTAAATGCTCTCTCTTGAATTTGCGCTCGACTTGCAACGCCTGTTCGTTGGCTTCTTGAATCTGGATGCCAAGCAATTCACGTTGAGCCGCGTACTCTTCAGATTCTGGTACCTTGTTTAATTGCCAGCGTAGCTCCGCCGCACGAGACAGATGACGTTGCTGCGCTTGTCGCATCTGGTGTTCCAAGGCTTGCTTTTGACGTGCAGGATACACGGCTTGCAATTTATCATGCCACTCTGTCGCCAGTTTTAAACGTTTTTCAGCGTGTTCAATACGCTGGTCGATAATGTCAAGATTTTGTGTCTCCAGTTCAATTCTCTTTTTTTGTAGGTCAAGCTGCGCCTCGCGTTCTGAAATCCTTTTTTCTTGTATTGGCAATTGTTCAGGATCAGCAGGCGGCGTTTTACGCCGTTCTTCTAACTTTTCCTGCTGTTCATCGATATCCTTCTGTTGTGTCTCCAAATGGGCTTTGGTACTTTGGCGTTCTAAAACAAAATTGTTGAGTTCAACTTCAGCCGCATCCCTATCTAACGCAGCTTTGTCAAGCAGTTTGGTTAATTTTTCAAAAGTGAGTTGTTCCAAACTCGCTATTTGATTGGGCAAGTTTTCTTGTGCCTTTTGCAAGGATTCTTGATTGCGTTCTAGTGTGGTTTGTGCATCAACTATCGCTTGTTTCTGATCTTTAATCAGAGGCAATTGAGGTACAGTTTGCAATTGACTATGCCATTCGATAGCGAGAACGGTTTGTTTGATGGCGAGTGCCGACTGTTTTTTGAGAATGTCGAGATATTGTTTTTCAAGTTCAATAGCCTGTTTTTGTAAGGCAAGGGTATTCTCAACTTCAGAGATACGCTGATTTTGTGCGACAGTGAGTTCGGCACGCGGATATTGGGTGAGTTTTTCTAACTTTGTTTGCAGTGCTGTGAGACGCTCAAGTTGTTGGTCCAGTTGAGCTTGAGTCTGTTGGCGTTCCAAACGCAGTTTTTCTACTTTCTGATTAGCCGCCTGACGTTTTTGGGCGGCTTCTTCCAGCATTTTTTCAGTGATTTTGTCAGCTTGTTCCAAAGCCGCGATTTGTTCACGCTGTGATTGCGCCTTGGCTTGCAAGGCAGCCTGAGCTTTTTCTAGCGTGGTTTGTGCATTTGTGATCACCAGTTGCCGTTCGGAAATCCATTGTGGTGTCACGGTGGTTTCAGAATGAACGACCGGTTGGGCATTCACGGGGAGACTAAAACACACGACGAGATAACATAGTATCCTTTTGAATAAATACATTTAGGACTTACCTTGTTGCTGAGATTAAAGTAAAGGGGTGCTTGAGCAGTTGTAAATTGTCATTCGGTTCAGGTACATAAGTACCTCAGCCTTGTCTATGCTACCCTTGCGGATAAATAATATACCAGCGAGAAACCTTGCCCGAAATTTGGTTTCTTTTCAATTGTAATATAGATGTTCAGATAAATAATTTTGCTTTCGGGCAACCACAAGGGATTGCCCCTACATGCGAATATTATTGTAGGGGCAATCCCTTGTGGTTGCCCTGTGTGTTATCTGAAAAACTATAGTAATTTAGCCGCCCTTAAGAACCAAACCACTTTTTCTCTATTTCGTCACGTACTCCGTTTTCATTGAGTTTCAGGAGTATCTTGTTTATCTCTTCTTGGTGAGGACTGTCAGTGGGCAAGGCAATGCCGTAACTTTCCTTCTTAAAACGGAGACCGACGGTTTTTACCTTTCCTTTGCCCTTGTGAGTCTCGTAATATTGTAGCACTGGGGCATCATAAACCACAGCCTCTACTTGACCTCGTTCCAAAGCTCGATAAGCTTTATAAATGTCATCATATTTAACAACATTCAAATGTAGAGCAGAGAGATATTGATCAGCCGTACTGTTCTGAACAGTGGCGACTCGTTTGCCTAAGAGATCCCCAGGACCATTGATTGTCCCTTGTAACTGATTAAGGGTGAGTGTCGTTGTCACCGTTGCCGTAAAAGAGGCTATAATGAACAGGCCGAGAAATATCCAAAACAACCCAAACAATCGACCCACAAATCCTCGTGGCGTTTTATCGCCATAGCCAACCGTCGTCACCGTCACAGCCGACCACCATAAGCCATCTCCAATTCCATGAAAATAGCCCTTTGAAAAGTCTGAATTATGACGTCGTTCTACCAACCAGATAATATGAGCGGCAATCAGCAGGAGTAGCAACAAAATGCCCACCGGATAGAGCAGTTTGGGAGAAAGTAGCTCACTGAAAACCGCAGTCAGTGGTGCATCGGACTGCTCTAAAACCATAATTTGTAGGCCAGACTCGAAAAAGCTGAAAGAAAAGTCGAACTTTTCTTCTCGTTCAGCCGTCATGCTAACGCCAGCAATGCCGACATCCGCTTCACCACGCTGCACCGCATCAAGAAAATCCGTCAGGGTCTCTACTCCATACAATTCATATTCTACATCCATTTCCGCCGCAATGGCTCTCCACAAGTCAATGCTGAAGCCAGCATATTTATTGTCATCCTGTGGAATGACAAACGGCTCGAATGGCTTAGTGATGACACGCAGTTTTTCACCTGGTTCTCCCGGTTGTGCATAGCCTACAGTCGCCAAGTTAAACAGCAATAAAAAAACAAGTAGTCCTCTCAAAAAAAGAGTTATGGTTTTTAACCTAAGTTATTTTACCTCTGTAAAGTGGAACATTTGAACCATAGTCAGGGCCACAATGCCATGTCGTGCCGGATAAACCCATACATGGGCAGCATGATATGGCAAGAACCTGCCGTACTCAGTCGGGCTGCATTCTACCATAACTTACGGTCGTGTCAAGATAGAATAGTCCCTACAAACTAAGTACCTCAAAAATAAAATCGTGCGGCGGTGCATGTTTTTTCCTTTGACTTACACACTCCGACGACCAAAACCAAAAACTTTTTGTATTTTATGCAGAAATTGGCTGGCTGTACTTTTGACAACCACATTCTTCGCCTGATATGAAGCTCGTTTACGAAAATACGCCATCATATCGGGGTAAACTTTCAACAAAGGATCAATATCCTCTTTAGTCAATTCATAAAGTACGCAATCCGTTTTAGCAGTGGCTGTTATTTTCCAAGCTTCACCACTTAACACCGCAATTTCACCAAAAGTACCGCCAGCACCAATACGGGAAATCTCTATCACGTTATCATCTGGCAATGGGCAAGACAGATTGACCACCCCCTCAATCACTATAAACAAAGCATTATGGACGCTCCCCTTGGACACAATGGTATCCCCCTGATTAAAAACACGCCGTGTTAATCGTTCACTTAATTCTTGCACTGATTGTTCAGACAGCGATTGAAAGATTGCCAATTCCTGCAACAACGTTTGTGGCTGAGTCGCTACTTCTCCGCGTGCTTTGACACCTTGAAATAAATGTACATCTTTGCGTTCTACCGTCGGCTCAATACCAGCCCGATGCAGATGATTCCAAATAGCCTTCCAAATAGCGTCCTTGTGATAGTGTTTTAGTTGGTAATCAGGTTAGACTATCAACACGATCTAAAACACCACCGTGTCCGGCGCCGTTACCCCAACTATTGTAGGGTTTATTATTATAGAAACCAAAACCCTCACATTAGATGCCAACGGCAAACCATATGCGATAGGCTCAATGCCA
>LUTY01002541.1 GCA_001640045.1 Candidatus Thiomargarita nelsonii
CGAGGTTTGCCGCAAACTTTGCTGGATCAATTACCGCCTGATCGGGTGATACGAATTCCGATGCAGGTTGGTAGTCGCAGTATGAATTTATCCAACGCTGTCGCGGTGATTATTTATGAGGCGTGGAGACAATTGGGGTTTAAGAGTTAACAAATTACAATAATATATTTATATATAAGGAGTTTTTATGAAAAAGCTTAATTTTTTCGGACTGCTGGCTGCACTTGTTCTTTTTCCGGCACTAGCCGCCGCCATCTCAAATTTTTCCTCGCAAAGTGGCACGCTGCGGATTCCAGAAGTGAGCGTGGATGGAGAAACTCATTTTTACAATGTTGAACTTCAGTTGGATTTTGCCACAGAAAGTTTTGAACTCAAGCGAGTCACGGCTCATCAACCTGTGAAGGCCCAATTGGCTGTCCCCTTTAATTTGTTTGTCGGACAAAGTGCAATATTGGATGCACTTGAGATTCAGTTAGTTGCTATTCAGGCGGCGGGAGCACGGTATGAATAGGGAATGGCTATCAAGGCTGCCAAATGATAAACTGTGTCACAGCCGGAGACTGCTTTTTGCACTGCAAACGGATCAGTAATGTCGGCTGGAAATACTTCTACATTTGCCATCACATCTTGGGGTAAAGTTTCAAGCCAACCCCAGTTATTTTGGAAATTATAATGGATCATGGCGCGGACTTTGTGTCCGGTGACAACTAAAGCTTCTGTTAAATGGCTCGCAATAAATCCAGCGGCACCAGTGACTAATATATGTTCGGTCATTTTAGGTCTCTTTTTTATTTTTGCTAGGAGTCCAAGATTTATCTTGGACGTCCAAGATAAATCTTGGACTCCTAGTCAATAAATAATAACACCTTTTTGATTTATAAGATAAATAGATAATATGTCAATAAAATTACCCTACGGCATCAGCTATTTTAACAAACTGATCAACGAAAATTACTATTATGTTGATCGGACAGTTTATATAGAAAAGCTGGAACAAGCCAGTGAGCCTTATGTATTTTTTTTACGTCCACGGCGATTTGGTAAAAGCTTGTTTGTGTCCATGCTTTGGCACTACTATGGTTTGGAGTTTGCCGAGCAATTTTCTCAATTATTTGGTAAATATTACATTGGTCAACATCCAACCCCGAAAGCCAATAGTTATGCGATTTTGTATTTTGAATTTAGTCGGATCGATACCTCTAGCAAAGAAAGCACTTTTGAAGGTTTTTTAAGTAATGTACGCTGGGGAGCCAAAGATTTTTTAGATCGTTATACTCAGCTTGAGCCATCGGAACAAAAAACAATCCTCTCGTGTTCTTATCCAAATGAAATTTTGAAAGCTTTGTTTGAAACGGTTGGCAAACAACACCCCATTTATATTTTGATTGATGAATACGATCATTTCGCCAATGAAATTTTGGCGTTTAACTTTGAGCCTTTTTCAGAATTTGTCAGTCGTAATGGTTTCGTCCGTAAATTTTATGAAGCCATCAAAGAAGCCACCGGACGCGGGATTGTTGATCGTTTCTTTGCGACTGGGGTGACTCCCATCACTTTGGATAGTTTAACCAGTGGTTTTAATATTGCCGCTAATTTCTCGACTCATTATTATTTTCACGAGATGATGGGATTTACGGAAAACGAAGTTGAGACTCTGCTCAAGCAAACCGCTCCTAATCTTGAGCCACAAGAACGTGAGCGGGTGTTAGAAGATCTGAAAAAATGGTATAACGGTCATATTTTTGCCAGAAAAGCCAAAATAAAACTGTATAATCCAGATATGGTGCTTTATTTCTTAAAGGAATATGCTTATGAAAATGAGTATCCAGATACTTTAATTGATACAAATATTGCCAGTGATTATGGCAAAATCCGCCGTTTATTCAGTTTGGGGAAAGCCGAACATCATCAAGTCGTTTTGGAAGGATTGATTGAAACCGGGAAAGTTGAGGGCTTCTTAACTCAACAATTTAGTTTTGAAAAGGAATTTAGTAAAGATGACTTTATCAGTCTATTATTTTATTTGGGTTTAGTAACCATCTATCAAACCAGACTTTCCCACTTTCAATTTTCTTTTCCAAATTATGTGGTTAAGGAATTGTATTTGGAATTTTTTATCAAATCCCTAAAAGAACAATATCAACTGGATTTTGAAATTGATGATGTGCGTGATAAATTAGAACAGTTGGCACAAGAGAATGATATTAAGCCCTTTGTAGCTTTAATTGAAAAGGCTCTGCAAACCTTATCCAACCGTGATTTTATCTCATTTGATGAGAAATACATCAATGCGTTATTTGTTGGGTTTGCCAGTTTATCCAATTTATATTTTATCAAAAGCGAACCCGAAATTGAGCAGAAATACCCTGATATTATGTTCCTGTATCGCCCACCCTTTGCGCCGAATTATCAGTTTTTATTTGAGTTAAAATATCTAAAAAAGACTCAACGCTCGAAATTGAAATCGGTGCAAAAAAAGGCGATTAATCAAGTTAAAGATTATCTGGCTTTTGCTGAAATCAAACGTTTGGAGCACCTGAAAAGTTGGGTGATCGTGTTTGTAGGTGAGAAGGCGGAAGTGGTTGAGGTGAAATGAAAGGATGTCCAAGATAAATCTTGGACTCCAGATATTGAGAGATATAGA
>LUTY01002542.1 GCA_001640045.1 Candidatus Thiomargarita nelsonii
TTCCAAGCGTCATAAATATGGCCTGCTTGCAGGCAGCCTAAATAGGCTTGTGCATCTTCACCAGCCGGACAGGCTTGATGACAGGGGGCTATTTGATAATGGTGCTCTGGTTTTCGTGTACGCCAATTACCCGTTATAAATGATAAAGAGGTGCCTGGCTCCGCATAAGCACTACGAGTCAGTACGGGGGCTGCCATATTTTTTCCTCTGGGGTGGTGTGGGATTAGATATAATCAAAGATAAACCTTAGATGTTTATTCTTTTCCAATTATAGTTTTTCAGATAAATAATTTTGGGGCAACCACAAGGGATTGCCCCTACAGAGCGATATTGTATTGTAGGGGCAATCCCTTGTGGTTGCCCGAAATCGAAATTATTTATCTGAACATCTATAGTTGTCGTTATTTCTTATTGATGGGAGATCATGGTTATGTTAAAGCCAACAAGATTTTTAAAAATTATATCACTGTTTTTAATATTTTTGAGTGAGGCATTAGCGATACATCCCGCTAACACTTTGTCGGCAGTTGATTATGCGCTGAGTGAATTACTCAAAGCCGGTTGGCGCAAAGAGGCTGCCCAATCCGTTGTTTCTGTTAATAGTGCATGGTTTACCATTCTGAAACAAGAACATGAAAATGAAAGGATTAGATCGTGACACTCGAAGAAAGACGTTTTTGTCGCAATGGTGAGTGAGTACAACGAATGCTCAACAACGAATAAAACCGGAAACACAACCAAGTTAATCGGTGTTATCAAGTATGGAGTGATTGATCGAACAATGCGCGATTTTGATCTCGTTCCCACGCAGAGCGTGGGAACGAGCATAAAGGCATAAATTTGCGCTACGTGTGGCGGGTGAGCTTGGTCGTTAGCGAGCGCACCCTACGCTCGCTGAAAAGCTATAGTACAGGAGAGCGAAAATCATCAGCCCATTGAGAAATCCTATTTTTTGAAAAAATAGGATTTCTTTGACATCATTATTTGCAAAGCGCTGCTTTGCACTCCAATAAATTCAACGGTACCATTTCGTAGAGCTTTGCACCTAACTTTCATCAACCATCTGAATAAACCCACAAGGACATTCCGTCTCACACAATCCACAGCCCTTACAATAATCATAATCAAAAACATAGTGGGAAGCACTACTCGCCAATTCTTTGGTTTTTAATATGGCAGAATCAGGGCAAAGCATCCAACAATTATCGCAAGCTAAGCAGTTGCCACAGGAAAAACATCGTTTACTTTCCTTGATAATCAAGGGCGCACTTAAACTTGTCGTGATTTCTTCATCTCCAATGCGCTGTTCAATGGGGAGTGTTGGCTCTTGAACATGCGGCGCTAATTCATAATAGTGCATATTCAATTTATCAAACGGAATTGAGCTAGCTTCCCCGCTTTCTTGCAAGGCTTTGTCTTGTAAGGCACAATCAATCGCTTCAGCAGCGCGTCGTCCATCGCCAACCGCAGCCGTGACGGTGCCTGCATTGGGTGTGACATCGCCCCCCGCGTAAATACCCGGATGTCCTATGACTTGTCCCCATTTATCCACCTGCAAACGAGAATGGTTTTCTGCCAATCTTTCTATGCCTGTCGGATCGATGACTTGCCCCACAGCGGGTATCACTTGATCGACATTCAAAATCGTTTCGGTGCCTTCAAATGCAATCCGTTTCAGTCTACCACTGGGCTGCATGAGTTTTTTCATATGTACCAATTCAACACCCACCACGCGCTCTCCACGTAAAATCAGGCGGCGAATGCCACGATATTCATGGATGATAACGCCTTCTTCTAAAGCTTCTTGAATTTCACGCGGAATCGCCGGCATGGATTCTTCAATCGGGATACCGGGTTTTGGAATCGGTTTATGGGAAAGGATATGGACTTCTGGTACGCCCGCACGTTTCATCACTCGCGCCATATCAACAGCGGTATTTCCAGCACCAATGATGGCGACACTTTTAGGTGTGGGTACTGTCCCAATGTCCACCCATTGTTTGAGCAGTTCAAATCCAGACTGTAAATCGCGTGGCACGACTCCATCAATACTCCATTCCATGCTACGTTGTGCGCCTGTGGCGATAAAAACGGCTTGATATTGTTCTTCTAATTCATTGAGGTGCATGTCCCGCCCTAAACGGGTGTGCGGTTGAAAAGTGATGCCATCCAATGTTAACACCCGTTCAAGTTCAGCATCTAGCAGTGAGCGTGGCAAACGGTAAGGGGGTAGTGCCGTGCGTAAAGTGCCCCCCGCTTCTGTGTGATCATCAAAGATAATGGCACGATATCCACGTTTGATCAGATGATAAGCGGCAGATATGCCGGCAGGACCAGCTCCAACAATTGCAATTTCAGGGGCGGAAGGATCAACATGTTTGACTGGATAGGCCCAATTTTTAGCAATGCCTTCGTCTCCTAAAAACCGTTCCACTGCATGAATAGCAATGGCTTCGTCATATTGAGCACGATTACAAGCGGCTTCACAAGGATGGGGGCAAACGCGCCCGGTAATGGCAGGTATGGGGTTGATTTCAACTATCGTTTTCCAAGCGTCATAAATATGGCCTGCTTGCAGGCAGCCTAAATAGGCTTGTGCATCTTCACCAGCCGGACAGGCTTGATGACAGGGGGCTATTT
>LUTY01002543.1 GCA_001640045.1 Candidatus Thiomargarita nelsonii
AAAAATCCTATTTCTTTAAGAAATAGGATTTTTCATGATTATGAGAAAAAAATAAATATAATAAATTCAAAACGATATAAAATAAAATGACCGGCAAGCATAATTGGCACGTTTATCGCCCTACATGAGTTAGTATTAATCAAATTCATTTTTTAGGAGCAAAACAATGCCTAGTGTATTCTATGTGACAACAACTGGTGCAACGCTTTTCCAAGGAGGGAACGGCACCTGCCCAGAACAGTTTGTCGTAGTAGGCGGCGTTAACGATGGTTTGGCTATTGCGCCAGTGGACGGTGCCCGGATATCCCCGCGAAAAGTCATCACCCCAAGCCCAGCCTTGATCAGGCTCATGGCAAGTGGCGCAGGCGGTAGAGGTATCTCCACCAATACGGGGATCAAAAAACAGTATTTTGCCCAGTTCCACTTTGGCATCCGTTTGTTTATTGTCAGGCGGAATGGGGGGCGGTCCCAAGGGTGCCAGTGGTGCAGCTAGGGCACTCAATGGACTGCTCAAAAGCACAACTAATCCTGTGATTTTCAATTGTCTATACATGATTTACTCCTTTAGTTGCGGACATTGCGCCAATCTTCGATGACTTCGTATTCGGTCGGGAATTCGTCTGTCCAGACATATTCTGCTGTCGTCAGTGGCTCTCCTGATAAAGCCAACAAGAAAGCAATCAGATCGTTTTGTTCTGCTTCCGTCAAGTTAAGTGGCTTGAGCAAGGGATCCTTATTGCGATCTTCACCACCACCCTGATTGTAGAACGCGACGACTTCTTCTAAGGTTTTCAACATGCCGTTGTGCATATAAGGGGCGGTGTATTTGAGTTCCCGCAGCGTCGGTGTCATAAACTTGCCCATGTCGCTACTATCAGCGTTATGAGTTTGTATATGAGCACCTGGATCACGCTTTAAACTCATATAATTTTCGATGCCCAAGAACATGGCATAAGCGATGAAGTTCATAAATGGACTCATGCGACAACACCACACCCTTGGCATCGCCCGTTGTGCCAGAGGTAAAGCGGATAAACGCCGCGTTGATTTTTGCCAATTGGGGAGGTGCTTCACAGTCTGCATCAACCTTGGCAAACACTGCTTGATCTGTGAGAGCTAAGGTATCTGGTTGGATAGAGCCGGTGAGTTGATCCAGGAAATCTGCACTGGATATCACCGCATCCATATGGATATATTTGAATATTTGTTGTTTTTCTGGGATCGTTAACTCAAATGGCAGCGGGGTAACACAAGCACCGCAATTCCATATCGCGTATACGAAGGCAATATAATCACGTCCGCTCTGATAATGTACCCCGATATTGTTACCCCTGTTAACCCCCGCATTCTTGAGTTTTTTGGCTAATAATTGAACTTCTTCACGAAATTCAGCATAGCTGGTCTTGTCTTCTATCTCCTGATCCAACATGAGCGGATGATCAGGTTGTTGTTCTGCTTTTTGAAAAAAGCATTCTGCCAAATTTAGTTGCATTTAGAACTCCCAAGAATATTTTTGCCAACAGCGTCACCCATTGCCCAGCAAGTGCCAGCAACACGGGCGGACGCCTGGGCGCGTGGCTCTGCGGACAGGCATTTTCCAACTGCCCATAAATTGGTGAAAGTTGCGACTTTCAGACTACGCAACGGAATGTCATAGTGATGGCCTGCTGGCAGGTATTCCAAGCTGATTCCTTTTTGAGGATGCCAATGTTCGATTGGCCAACAAGCCCGACAGGCAACATCAGCAAAGCGTTTGCCCTGTTTAATATCTGTTTCTGTCAAGCAGTATTCCCCTTTTATTCGCCCGCCATCACGGATGCCCAGTTGACCATAGCCATTGATGAATGCCTCGCTAAAATCTGCTAATGTTTGCAGAAAGACCAGCAGCCGCTTGGCGACAGCTTTCATCTGAGCAGCGTCATAATCCTCTGGCATTACGTTGAATTTGGCATAGGCCTCATTGGGATAAATCCCTGTATCCAGCCACAGGGTGGCACACTCTGGTGGCAGTTCGTGGTTTTCCACCGCCTTGCGGATGTGCCTTAATAGCGCAACACCTTTGGGAAAGCGGAGGGCATTGGGGCTAATACCCCGAAGTTGTAGAATGAAACCGCCCAAAGCCATGCCATCGTCAACCAATTTTGCATCAATCTGCCGCGATCCCCAAAGCGGTCAACCCACCGGGCAGCGGGTACATAAACCAGTGGTTTACAGGACACGATATGACAAGGGCACCCCCTTGATGAATCAAGCCCTATGCACGGGTGAACGACTGAGCGAAGTTGTCTTTAAATGGTATCGCACCACGATGGAAGGCAAGCAAGAACACTACTTCACGCATACATTAACAGATGCCACCATCGTTGATATAACTGCGGAGACGGTACTCGCTACCGATGAGAGCTTGGATTATCGGGATCATGAAGTCGTTTTCAGTCTGGTTTATCTTAAGATTAAATGGGAGCATGTGGTTGCAGGTACGTCTGGAGAAGATACTTGGAGGAAACCTGCCGCTTAAAAATCATTTTTTTCGCCGGATTTGTATGCCCATTTTTAGCTTTTCCCCCGCTTTTCCAAAGTGGGGCACTAGGTCAAAAAAATCCTATTTCTTTAAGAAATAGGATTTTTCATGATTATGA
>LUTY01002544.1 GCA_001640045.1 Candidatus Thiomargarita nelsonii
GCTTTCGTCCGTCTCGACGATAAACCCATTCAGCGGCGCAATCAAGTGCGTCATCCCGCTTTTTTGATTATTCAAGATCAAGCATTGTTACAGGTACCCGGTGTCACCGATGGACTGAAGCCGGGTGGTAAAATTTTAGTCAATTCTACCCTCAATAGTACCGTTCTGTCGGAGCAATTGGGTCAAAAGGAAGTGATTGCATTACCAGCGACATCGCTGGCCAACAAATTTTTAGGCCGCCCTGTGCCTAATACGGCTTTACTCTCTGCTTTTTTTACTTTGACCGAACTGTTGTCACAAGAGTCTTTGGCTAAAGTCCTTAAAAAGCGTTTCAAGGGTGAAGTCTTAGAAAAAAATTTACAATTAATTCAAGAAGCGGCTAAAAAAGTCCCCGCCGGTTTGTGGAAAGAACAGGAGAACTCTCATGTTGCAAGCTCTTGAAGGTTCACAAGCTATCGCGCAAGCTGTCGCCTTATGTCATCCCCAAGTCATCGCCGCTTATCCGATTACTCCGCAAACGCATATTGTGGAAAATATTTCTAAATTGGTGGCAGATGGCCAATTGCAATGCGAACTGATCAGTGTGGAAAGTGAATTTTCCGCCGCTTCAGTCGTTTTAGGGGCCGCATTGGCCGGTTCTCGCGCTTATACCGCTACTGCTTCACAGGGCATTTTGCTCATGGCAGAAGTATTATTTAACATTGCCGGAATGCGTGTTCCCCTGGTGATGACTTGTGCTAATCGTGCTGTCTCCAGCCCTTTGTCGATTTGGAATGATCAACAAGATTCAATGGCGGTGCGAGATGCGGGCTGGATTCAACTTTATTGCGCTGACAATCAGGAGGTAGTTGATACGACTATTCAAGCTTTTCGCATTGCCGAGCGTACAGAATTGCCAGTGATGGTCTGCGTAGATGGTTTTACCTTGACACATACTTTGGAAGGTATCGATCTACCTACTCAAAAACAAGTTGATAGCTTTTTACCCCCTTATCAATTTTCTCGCACTTTAGAGCCTCGTAATCCCATTAGCCTTGGTACCTTAGTTTCTCCCGATTTTTATCCAGAGGCGCGACATTCACATCATCAAGCTTTGCTAAATGCTCAAGCTGAAATTGTGTCTGCGGAACAAGACTGGTTAGCTCTCAGTGGGCGCAAATCTGGTGGACTTTTGTCAGTAGAAGGACCAGAGCAAGCTAAAACGGCTATTTTGACCATTGGTTCTGTCTATGGTACTTTGCAAGCCGCTTTAGAGGAATTGCCACCCGGGCAACCGGTGAAACTGATTAAATTGCGTTCTTTTAGACCCTTTCCAATAGAAACCTTGAAAGCGGCTTGTCAAGGCTTAGACGATGTGATTGTTTTAGAACGCGCTTTTTCGCCAGGTAGTGGGGGTATTGTTGGTTTAGAAGTTTTAGCCGCTTTATCGACATTAGCCAAGCCGCCTCGTGTGCATAATTTTGCGGCTGGACTGGGGGGACGCGACATACCGTTAGACATTTTGCCCAAATTGCTTTCCGTTTTGAGCGAACCGAGCGGTTTTAAAATTATTGATGTGGATTTGGAAAAATTACCAAAGGAAGATAGATAAGATGATGACAGAAAGCACTATCTCCGATCTCCGCAAAAAACAACCTCGTTTTCGCGGTTTAGAATCTGGACATCGCGCCTGTTTGGGCTGTGGAGAAGCTTTAGCGGCTCGTTTAGTCACAGAATCTGCGGGTCCTGATGTTATGGTCGCTAATGCGACTGGCTGTTTAGAAATTTTTACCACGCCTTGGCCTGAATCGGCTTGGCGGATTCCTTGGGTGCATTCTCTGTTTGAAAATGCGGGGGCTGTTGCGGCTGGTATGGAGGCGGCACTGAAAGCTCAAGGTAAATCAACCAAAGTGCTCGCTTTTGGGGGCGATGGTGGTACTTTTGATATTGGCTTCCAAGCACTATCGGGTATGTTAGAACGAGGCCATAATGTCTTATATGTCTGTTTCGACAATGAGGCTTATATGAATACGGGTATCCAACGCTCTAGTTCCACGCCCCATGCGGCGATGACAACGACTTCTCCGCCGGGGAAAGAGCGTATGGGTAAGCGTCATTTGAAAAAAGATATTGTTTCTATTGTCGCCGCCCATCACATTCCTTATGCGGCGACGGCTTCTGTAGCATATCCTTCTGATATTCGTAAAAAAGTACGCCGTGCTATGGGGATTGATGGTCCGACTTTCTTACAAATTCATTGCCCTTGTCCGCTAGGATGGGGACATGAGGGCGATCAAAGCATTGCAGTCGCAAGATTGGCGGTACAAACGGGGCTTTATCCGATTATTGAACTTGAGAGAGGTGGATTGGCGAATGTCATGCCTTTGCGTCACATTCAGCCTGTGAAAAGTTATTTAAAACTGCAACAACGCTTTCGCCATTTATTTGCTGACGATTTACGCGCTAAGGAGGAATTGGAACATATTCAAGCAATAGCGGATCATAATATAGAAATTTATGGCATAAAGGGAGGAGAAAAGGACGCTTTTGATAGTGAAGCTTTCGTCCGTCTCGACGATAAACCCATTCAGCGGCGCAATCAAGTGCGTCATCCCGCTTTTTTGATTATTCAAGATCAAGCATTGTTACAGGT
>LUTY01002545.1 GCA_001640045.1 Candidatus Thiomargarita nelsonii
GGTGAACAAGACACCTTGTTTGTGGACGAAATTTGTATCAGTTGCCGTGCCTTAGGGCGTGGTCTTGAAAATTTGATGATAAATGAGACGCTACGAGCTATTACTAACCAGTCAATCTCAAAAATGGCTATTGCTTTTTCTGAAGGCTCACGAAATAAGCCGGCTAAAGATTGGCTTAAAACATTTAGCAATCAAACCCCAACACATAATAAATTTGTTTATATTGATTGGAAAAACTGTTCTAATGAAAAACTGCCGGTAACAATTAGCTGGGAATAAAGCTTATGTCAAGGGATGAAATCAAGACAGTTGTTTGTGAAATTTTATCAACAACTCTCAAACGTACCATTGAACCCCATGAATCCGTTTTTCGAGAACAAGAAGAACATTGGGATTCCTTAAAGCATGTAGAGATAGTACTTAACTTGGAGAGTGCCTTCAATATTCAGTTGACCGAAGTGGAAATGACTGAACTCAATAGTCTGGCTCAAATAGTCGAAAGTGTGGAGCATCACCTTGAAACATGATATTCATATTGAAGGATTCGCTTTTAGGTTAAGACCCATTGCTTTGTCTGATGCCAAGTTTATCGTTGAATTACGCAGTGATTCAACACTGACAAAATATTTACACCCGATATCACCGTTAGTCAAAGATCAAGAAGCCTATCTTGAAAACTATTTCACACGGGAAGGTGACTATTATTTTGTTATTGAACGTGTGATAAATAATAACCCTGAAGGGTTAATTGCGCTTTATGATATTGATGCCAATAAAAAATGTGGGTATTTTGGACGCTGGATTTTAAAGCGTGGTTCACAAGCAGCCTTGGAAAGTGCTTTGTTGCTTTATCGAATAGCATTTGATTATTTAAATCTTGATATGGTTTATTGTCGTGTCATTATTGACAATGAACAAGTTATTTCTTTTCATGAGTCATGTGGTTTAGTAAAGCATGGTGTTTTACCTGATCATTTTACACTTGATGGTATTACATACCATGCCATTGAATTGCGTTTAGAACGGGGGTTATGGCCTAAGATTGAATCTAATCTTTCTTCTAAAGCATTAATGTTTAGCCGGATACTGAATCGATGAAAATAATTTAGGTGGTTAAAATATGCAAGAAAATGAAAAAACTAGGCTTGATAAGATATCCAAAGATAGCTGGTATGCAAAAGGTGCCAATGTGGCAACTATCTTATATTCAGCGGAAATATTCAAACGACATTGGCAAAGTCCTAGTTGCTTGGAAATGGGCGCCGCTGAAGGCATAATGACTGAAATTCTATCTCAATCTTTTGAAGACTTAACCATTGTTGAAGGTGCCAAGCCATTTTGTCTTGACTTGGAAAAACGTTTTCCAAAGGCTCATATCGTTAACAAGTTATTTGAAGATTTTAGCCCTGAAAAAAAATTTAATACGATTATTTTGGGACATGTGTTAGAGCATGTTGAAAAACCAGTTGAAATACTAAAAAAAACTAAAACATGGTTGGCACCCGAAGGCGTGATATGTGCGGCAGTACCCAATGCCAGAAGTTTGCACCGTCAGGCAGCCGTCATTATGGGACTTTTTGAGAGTGAATATTCATTGAATGAAGCAGATATTCATCATGGACACCGCCGAGTATATAGCCCTGAAACCTTTCGTGCCGATTTTATTTCAGCCGGATTAAAAATACAACACTTTGGTGGTTACTGGTTGAAGCCACTTTCCAATCCCCAGATAGAACAGTATTGGAACGAAAATATGTTGAATAGTTTTATGCAATTGGGAATTCACCCCACACCGCCAGTCTTCAAAACCGTGCGTGAGATTTTCAAGCTCACACGGCTCCTCGGATTAGCATGTCCTTTATGCTAAATACATTTAAATTACGTGTATATAATTGGTCGCCCGATTCTCCAAGCTCTTTAGAACTTTACTACTTGTCGAATAGCTGCTAAACATTCCAGACTTGTTTGGCCCACTCATTGGTGTCACTGGTTTGTCCGTCGTCGGTGTAATCATTTCCGCGACCTTTTAGGTTTTTGTTCTCACGATGAATTTTGTCATGACAATGTAAATGAACCAGCACGAGATTCGTATATTTATCCTTGCCTCCCAAATGTCTTGGATGTATATGATGTGCTTCGGGTAAATCTGTATTCATAAATCTACATTTGCACACTGTGATATTCCCATAGCCTTTGGAGAGCCGTCCCGCCCAGTAGGCGGTATCACCATCATAATATGACCTATCAAAACCAACTTTTGCCCCTTGAGAGATTTGACTATGATTCTATCTTTTCCTTCACCTCTAATCTCTGCAAAAGTCCACTTTTTACCATTAACATTGCAGAAATATTTATCTGCTATCCAGCGTTTACCCTTGTTTGGGTGCCTACGTTGCGCCCACTGGTACAATCTTTTCCAGAGTAACATATCAAGTTTCCCAAAAGCTTTACTTGAATGTTTCTACGTCTGTCTGAGAGTGATGTACAAAGAAAGATGAGCGAGCCGGCACATTATGCCATCAGTATCCAACTTCAGGATCGTTTATCAGACA
>LUTY01002546.1 GCA_001640045.1 Candidatus Thiomargarita nelsonii
TGGCCAGCCATTGTCGGAGAAATTACAGCGGGCAGTGCTGCTGAAAGGGCGGGATTTATGAGGATTAGTCGCCATCAACCACAAGTCGTTATTTTATGTGAAGATATCACGCATTATCATTTTGCACGAAAGTATCTTCGGTGTCATGGTTTTAAAAGAATTATTCCCAAAATTTGTCCTAAAGGTAGAAGTTCGGGTGAACAATATGTGCGTACCCACTACGCAGCGGAAGTGAAAGCTCACCGAAGTAAGGCAAATTATCTCAACACCGCTTTAGTGGTTGTGATTGATGCTGATCTTAAAAGTATAGATGAGCGCATCACTTCTTTAAATGAATCACCAAATATGATTGAATTGGCACAAGCTCCCCGTTTAGATACCGAAAAAATCGCAATTTTTGTGCCGGCCAGAAATATTGAAACTTGGATTCACTATCTTAATGGAAATGACTGTAACGAAAAAGAATCCTATAAAAGCTTGTATAAAAAAGGTACATCCCCTAGTCAGTTTGCCGAAAAATTGGCTAAAAAAATCTGTCCTCAAGGACTTCCTGATGAGGCACCCTCTTCTCTACATTATGCTTGTAATGAGCTGAATCGGCTGCAAGTTGAGTAAAAAAGAGATATATTAGACAATTCGTTCCTCATTCCCGAAACAACATCAATTCATGGCCCGGACGTCCAAGATAAATCTTGGACTCCTATTTAATGCCGCTCCGTCATTTGTGCCAACCATTGATAGCACACCGGCACTAATAACAAGCTCACTAATAACGAAAAACTTAAGCCAAACCCAATTGTAATTGCCAAAGGCTGCAACATTTTTGCTCCCTCTCCCCAACTCAGTGCCAATGGTAATAATCCCATCACCGTTGTCAGCGTTGTCATTAAAATTGGGCGTAAGCGTAATTCTCCCGCCGTGACTATCGCACTTTGTAGTGGCAGCCCCGCTGCCCGTTGTAATTCTATGGTTTCAACCAACACAATGGCATTATTGACTACCATGCCTGCTAACATAATCATACCTAACCAAACCGGCATCGACAAAGGCATTTCTAACCATTCAATACCTATCGCCACCCCTATCGTTACAAATGGAATACTGAATAAAATCACTAAAGGATTATGTAGCGATTCATATTGCACTGCCATGACCACAAAAACTAAAAATACCGCTAAAGCTAATAATATTTTGGTCAATTGTTGGTTTTCCTGTAAAGCTTCGCTCGCCCCTGCTTCGTACAAAGTATAACCATCAGGCAAAGATAAGGATGCTAAACGTTGTTGCACTACCATCATCACTTCAGGCAAACTGCTATCGGCACTGATATTCGCACTGATTTCAATAATACGCTGTTGTTGATCGCGCATAATCTCTGAGGGAACTGGTATCCATTGCACCTTGGCTATTTCATCTAAGCGAATGGCTAGGCGATCTTTGTTATAAAGTAATACTGATTGCAAATCTTCGGGATTTTGTAACTCATTGGGGGGCAGACGTAAGCGCACGTCAATACTTTGATCGCTATCAATAAAATCTGTGACCACGCGCCCATTCATTAAAATATTTAAATCGCGCCCAATGTCTTCTACTGTAAAACCCAAGGCATTCGCCCGTTGCTTATCCACAACAATCGCTAATTCTTGATTGATTTCCTCGGCAGAATGTTTCAAATTCTCCAAACCGGGCACATCAGCAATATGTTTTAACACTTCATTGGCTAATTCAGTGATAATTTGTAAATCATTGCCTTGCAGACGCAAACTGAATTCTTCATCGCCTCTGCTTAAGCGGATGCCACGAATGCCAGCACTTCGCATACGAATTTTAATACCGACTAGCCCCAATTGCTTTACTTTTTTCTTCATTTTTTTTATCCAATCATCAGTGCTGAGGCTACGTTGTGTGACGGGTACTAATTGCACATTGAGACTACTGCGATGAGAGACTTCATATTGGGAACGCCCAAAAATAAAACCACCCATCTGGGTAAACACTGACTCGACTTCGGCTTCTTGTTGCAACAGATTTTCTACCTGTATCACAGTCTTATCCATTTCTTGCAAAGCAATCCCCGGCTCTGCTGTGATATTGAGCCAAACACGCCCTTCGTCTAAATTGGGCAAAAAAATCTGTTTACCGCTCAAAAAGCTTGGCACACTCAACCATAATCCAACACAAAATAAAGCGATTACCAACAAAGGCCATCGTAGTAAGTGCTTGAGTACATAAGAAAAAGCTTTTGTCAATCCTGAATGGTGAATGCTGAAGGCTGAATGAACAGATTTAAGTCGTCCCGCCAGTGCTGGTACAACAGTCAAAGCCACCACCAAGGAGGCAACCATTGCCGCAGAAATAGTAAAAATCAGTTCCCGAAACAACAGCCCTATCAATCCGACAATAAATAAAAAAGGCACAATCGCGGCTAAATTGGTTGTGGTAGCCGCAACAATCGCACTGGTGATTTCGCCCACCGCTTTAATAGTACCCTCAGCGGGAGAATCGGCACTCTGTTGATGGCGCGTGATATTTTCTAGCATCACAATGGTATTGTCTACCACCATGCCTACGCCTAAAGCTAAGCCGCCTAATGTCATAATATTTAAGCTTAACTCGCCTAAAGCC
>LUTY01002547.1 GCA_001640045.1 Candidatus Thiomargarita nelsonii
CCAGCATAGGCGGTAACAGGGTGAGACTAAAGGATATGACTAATAGCCCAATAATACGTTTAATAACAGAAGTTTGCATTTTATCATTTTTTACATTTCAATACCTTGGCTAAATTTCCACTACTTCTAATCCCATTTCCAGTGCAGCTTGAATCTGTCGAGTATCAAAAAAGACTTTTTTCATGGTTATTGCTCTGTTCCAAGCCGATCTTTCAGAATTTCTTGGGTTAAAGAGAGTCCCTTAATGGTCAATCTGGGAACTTCTCTTTTCCATGACGGCTTGGGTACCGGGACAATATCAGCAATTGGTTTACCTTCACGGTAAACACGAACAACATCTCCATTTTCGACAGCATCAAATAAGGATTTTGTTTGTTGGCGTAATTCAGTGAAAGTGGTTTCAAGCATTTTGAAAACTCCATGAGTATAAATTTGATTTTAAATTTAACACTATAATGCACATTTTGCAAAGATCGTTGGGTGCGTACTCCGCACAAATCGACACAGGCTTAAAAATCCTATTTTTTTTCTCGTTCCCACGCAGAGCGTCAATGCCATTAAGTTAAGCTTTTGTAGGGTGGATTAAGCGGTAGCGTATCCACCGATATTTATAGATAAATCATGTGGATACGCTATCGCTTAATCCACCCTACATGTATGGTTTTTTCGCGATACTTAATGGCATTGAGGCAGAGCGTGGGAACGAGAATATATTACTCTGACCTATTTTTCACCCACTCCGTCACACTCTGCAAAGCCGCCGCCAATTGAGAAGGATCATTCCCACCTCCTTGTGCCATGTCAGGACGTCCGCCGCCTTTGCCACCAAGTTGTTTAGCCACATGACTGACCAAGTCGCCCGCCTTGATTTTATCGGTCGCGTTCTTTGTCACGCCCGCGACGAGTAAAATTTTATCCCCTTTAACAACAGTCGCCAATACAACCGCCGCTGTGCCAAGTTTTTCTTTCAAATCATCGAGCGTTGTGCGGAGCTGTTTCATGTCCACATTCTCTAAATTGGCCGCTAACACTTTGATACCATTTATTTCTTTCGCTTTGCCTGCTAAATCCTTGCCTTTGCTGCTGGCGAGTTTGGCTTGTAAACGGGCTATTTCCTTTTCATTTTGCCGATTTTGTTCAAGCAGTTGAACAAGGCGATCTTCTAAGGCATCACGGCGGGTTTTGAGTAAGCCACTGATATGAATTAAAGTCTTTTCAGCCTCCGCTACCCAATCAAGGGCACGATTGCCTGTAATCGCCTCAATCCGTCGCACGCCCGCCGCAACGCCCGTTTCTGCCACGATTTTGAATAAGCCAATATCGCCAGCATGATGAACATGGGTGCCGCCGCATAATTCTGTCGAAAAGTCGCCGATAGAGAGTACCCGCACTTGTTCATCATATTTTTCGCCAAATAAAGCCATCGCGCCGCTATTCATAGCCTCTTCTAATGCCATCAGGCGCGTTTGCACTGGCGTATTGAGCAAAATTTGTTGATTAACGAGGCGCTCAATTTGGCTTAATTGTTCGGTGCTAATGGGTTCAAAGTGAGAAAAATCAAAGCGTAAGCGTTCCGGTGCCACGAGAGAGCCTTTTTGTTTGACGTGCTCTCCCAAAATTTGTCGTAAAGCAGCGTGCATCAAATGGGTGGCGGAGTGATTACGGGCAGTGGCTTGACGTGCCTGCGCGTCAATTTTCGCCTGCATTTGATCGCCAATCTGAAGGCTGCCGGTTGCCAGTTTGCCTAAATGGATATGCGCTTGTCCCATTTTTTTGGTGTCTTCGACTTCAAAAACGGTATCGCCATGAATTAAGTGCCCTTTATCTCCGACTTGTCCGCCCGATTCTGCATAAAATGGTGTGTGTTCCAAAATAATCCGCCCTGATTGTCCCGCAGTCAAGCTGTCTACCGGTTTGTCTTCATAAAATAAGGCGGTCACTACGCTGTCATCTTGCACTTTTTCATATCCGGTAAATTCACTTTGACAGTCAGTGCTTTGAGCTTGTTGGCTCATATCCATTTTAAATTGACTGCCAGCACCGCTGCGATCACGTTGCTTAGCCATTTCTTTTTCAAATCCGTCCATGTCTAGCGTCAAGTGACGCTCCCGCGCAATGTCCGCCGTCAAATCGGTGGGAAATCCATAGGTGTCATATAATTTAAAGACGATTTCACCGGGAATGAGCTTGTCTTGTAAATCAGCAATGGCTTGCTCCAATAAGCGCAAACCGCGATCTAAGGTTTCTTCAAAGCGATCTTCTTCTTGTTTAAGAATGCGCTCAATTAATCCTTGGTTTTTAGTTAATTCTGGATAAGCCGTGCCCAGTACATTGACTAGGCGATAAAAAAATGGTTCGCGTATGCCTAATTTATGCCCGTGTCGAACGGCACGACGAATAATGCGCCGTAATACATAACCTCGCCCTTCGTTGGAAGGGACAACGCCATCAAGTATTAAAAAGGCACAAGCGCGAATATGGTCAGCAATGACGCGCTGGGAATTTAAGTCGCCACTTTGGGCTAAGTCGGCCACGGCTTTGATAAGTGTTTGAAATAAGTCAATATCATAATTATTGTGTACGCCTTGCATGACGGCAGCGAGTCGCTCTAAGCCCATGCCGG
>LUTY01002548.1 GCA_001640045.1 Candidatus Thiomargarita nelsonii
ATGTTGGTAACAGGCAAGGAAAACCCTTGAATTATGGATATACTTTGGCAACACCCTTTGGCTGATATTTGGGCAGAAGTCTTGAATTTAGATAGAGTCAGTATAGAAGACCATTTTTTACAAATTGGCGGTGATTCAATATTAAGTATCCAAGTGGTTGGCAAAGCTAGACAAGCAGGTTTATTTTTCACCCCAGCAGATTTATTTGAACGCCCTCAAATTGCCACACTAGCTGAAATCATACAAGTATCCGCCCAACAACAAAAAACGCTGATTATGGGTGAAGTGCCTTTAACCCCAATCCAACATTGGTTTTTTGAACAAATCAAACCAGTGCCACAACATTGGAACCAAGCCATACAACTCGCGATCCCTAAGACAGTCACACCAACGATGTTACATAAAGCCATACAATATTTATGTCAACATCATGATGCGTTGCGGATGCGTTTTGTGCCCTCAGCGCAGGGCTGGCAACAATTTAATCAAGGCAAGGATTATCAAGTGCCTTGGCAGGTGATTGATTTACCCCCAAGCCAACAAGAAGTCGCAATTGAGCAAAAGGCGAACCAGTTACAAAGTCAATTAGATTTTGCTACCTCATTACTACAAACCGCATTGTTTCAATTGGAGGAACAGGCAGAAAATCGCTTATTAATTATCGCGCATCATTTAATCATTGATCACGTTTCTTGGCAAATTCTGCTAGAAGATTTAAATCAATTATGCCAGCAACAGATGAGCCATCAATCAATGCAATTACCAGAAAAAACCTTGGCTTTTCAAGATTGGGCAAGACAATTAGCTGATGACGCACAAAGTACTGAAACAGCTCAACAATTATCACAATGGTTGGATTTTTTACAACAACCCTCAGCCAATCTCCCAATAGATTTTCCTGACAGGCGTGCAGAAAATATTGAAGCGAATCATTGTATTTATTCTGCCTCACTTAACCAAACCCAGACTCAAGCCTTGTTACAAGAGGTGCCTAAAGCTTATCAAACACAAATCAATGATGTTTTGTTAACAGCTTTATTACAAACACTGCATACTTGGACTGGTGATTCATCCTGTTTATTCGACTTAGAGTCACATGGTAGGCAACGAGATGATGTGGATGTTTCACGTACTATTGGTTGGTTTACTAGCTGTTTTCCTGTCGCACTGCAAATGCATGATACTGAATCGGGTGCCTTATTAAAATCGGTTAAAGAACAATTACGTCAAATTCCTCAAAAAGGGCTAAGCTATGGCTTGTTACGTTATTTATCAGCTGAACCAAAAATTAAACAAAAATTAACACACACCACAGCTGATATACTGTTTAATTATTTAGGGCAGCGCCAGCCATCAGCAACGATTTGCAAAATCATCACCGAAGCTAATAATGGCTTGTCTCGTAGTCCGCGCAATCAACGCAGTTATTTATTGGAAATCAATGCTTTTATTAGTGAGGGCGAACTGCAAACAAATTGGAGTTACAGTCAAGCACTTTATCGGCAAACAACCATTGAGTATTTAGCACAATCTTTTATGACAGCATTACAAGCACTCATTGAGCATTGTCAATTACCTGGTGTAGGCGGTTTTACACCCTCAGACTTTGCCGAAAGTGGCTTAAATCAAAGCCAGTTAGATCAGTTCATTGATAAAATTACTGCTAATGGTTAGCCCCCTGCCATGAGCTAAACCTCATGGCTAAAAGCTCAAGTCCCCTAAAGGGGACTAACTGTTTTTGAGCTTAACTTAATGGCATTAGGGTTGTTGCGAAATAAGTATAATATTGATACTATTGATGCAGTGGCTGCCAATATCCATCTTTTCGCATACAATTTGTGGTATATAAAAACATGTCAATAAATCAAGAGCAGATAAAAAAATTATTAAAAAAAGGAGGCACTTTATCCGTATTAACGATTGAAGGAGTCGGTGCTGCCAAAACCTTTCGTCTGGAATTAGCCAATAGAATTAATTTGTTCACGGGTGACAATGGATTAGGAAAAAGCTTTATATTAGACTGTGCTTGTGCGACTCGTTTGGCCTAATCCGCTAACAATTGTTAGTTGAAATAAAGCCTTAAGGTAAAATTTCTTGTATGGTGTGAAAGGATTCGCCTCGTGAGACAGCCACGAGAAAGCAATGACCGGTACGGCAGTTACATTCGCGGTATCAGTGCAAGGTCTTAAAGCCTCAAAAGGGCAAGCATTATGGATATGGAGGTATTTGTAAGGTCGGTAATCTAAAACCCCTTGGGGTTAAAAGGTTTTTAGGTATTAGGTTAGAGCATGCCGAAATACGTCTGTCCGATACACACCCGATTATAGAGTACAGCCTAAGTCCACAGGTAACATACATACAAGAGAAACGAGTAAAAACGATGTCAACATGTCACTTGCTGGAATGCAAGAGGAGTGTGCAAACACTTAGCGACAGCATCGGGTAGGATTAGGTTGGAAAGCAAAAGTCAGTTGAAACCCTCTAAGGGGGATACTGAATAAGCCAATTAACCTAACGGAATAATTTAGTTATAAATTCAATTAAACAGATACATTAGGCAACTAATGTTGGTAACAGGCAAGGAAAACCCTTGAATTATGGATATACTTTGGCAACACCC
>LUTY01002549.1 GCA_001640045.1 Candidatus Thiomargarita nelsonii
AGTTTAATTTTTTTTATCATGCCCGCCCATGCTTTCGATTTATCGCAAAAGTTAGCGGAGTGCGAAACCCATTTTAAAGCCAAGCGTTTAACCACGGGCGAAGGCGGGACAGCGCTGGCGTGTTACGAGGCGGTGCTAAAAAAATACCCAACGAATAGCGAGGCTTGGCGAGGTTTAGTTGAGATTGAAGCGCGTTATAACTATTGGATAAACAAAGCCTTAAGTCGTGGACAGCACAAGAAAGCACAACGGTATCAGCCGGGTTTACGCAAGGTGACCGCAGTCAAAGCCAGATTCCCAGCTCTCCCAAGCACAAAGCCTGAAGTCTTTGTACAGTTGGGACATTCCCGAGGTGTTACCGCCGTGGCGTTCAGCCCCGATGGCAAACTCGCCTTATCGGGTTCAGGAGATAATACGCTGAAACTGTGGGAAGTTTCAAGTGGGCGCGAGATTCGTTCCTTGACCGGACATTCCGATGATGTAACCGCCGTGGCGTTCAGCCCCGATGGCAAACTCGCTTTGTCGGGTTCTGGGGATGTTTTTAGCAAGGGGGAACTCAAACTGTGGCAGGTTTCAAGTGGGCGCTTGATTCGGACATTCAAAGGACATTCCCGAGGTGTTACCGCCGTGGCGTTCAGCCCCGATGGCAAACTCGCTTTGTCGGGTTCTTATAATGAGGTGAAACGGTGGGATGTTTCAAGTGGACGCGAGATTCGGACATTCAAAATAGATTACGAACCTGTAGAAGCCATGGCGTTCAGCCCCGATGGCAAAATCGCCTTGTTGGGTTCAGAATTTAACCTGACACTGTGGGAACTTTCAAGTGGGCGCGAGATTCTGGGACAAGAAGAAGGAACTTTCAGCCTTGTCTTAGCAGCGGCGTTCAGCGCAGACGGCAAACTCGTCTTGTCAAGCAGGGGGAATAAGCACAGTTGGGTGAAGATGAATAGGCTGAATCTGTGGGATGTCTCAAGTGGGCGCGAGATTCGTTCCTTGACCGGACATTCCTCATCTGTTTTAGCCGTTGCGTTCAGCCCCGATGGCAAACTCGCCTTGTCGGGTTCAGGAGATAGGACGCTGAAACTGTGGGATGTTTACTTCGTTACTTCGTCTCAAGTGGGCGCGAGATTCGTTCCTTGACCGGACATTCCTCATCTGTTTTAGCCGTGGCGTTCAGCCCCGATGGCAAACTCGCCTTGTCGGGCAGTGGGGACACCACAACCCGTTTATGGAATGTCCAAACCGGAAAAGAAGTCGCAAAAATGGTAGGCTTTGAAAATGGCGAATGGGTAACGATCACCCCAGAAGGCTACTACACAGCATCCCTCAACGGAGCCAAATATATCAATGTAAGTATTGGAACCCAATCCTACAACATCGACCAATACGAAGCCATTTACCACCGCCCCGACATCGTAAAACTAGCCATAAAACTAGGAGACACACAACAAGCCATTGCCCAAGCCACTCACGGCGCACAACCCATACAAATCGCCCAAGTCCAACCGCCCAAAATCTGGTTTGTGTCCCCCCAAAAGGGCTATGAAACTCAACGATCCAAGATAACTATCAAAGTCGAAACCCAGATCATTGTCGATAAAGCAGAATCCCTCACCTTCAAAGTCAATGGACGTCCAGTCGGCAAAGAAAAAGGCAAACGTGACCGTGCCAAAGTCACCGGCTCAAAAGTGCAAGCTTACAGCCGACAAGTCCCCTTGCAGGTTGGCGAAAACAGGATTGAAGTCGAAGTCCGCGGACAAGCCGGCGCCGTCGAACGCCGTAGTATCCTAGTCATACGCAAAGGCACCCTCGTTAAAAAGCCTGACTTATATTACTTAGGAATTGGAGTCGCAGCCCATCCCAGCTTGCCACTCAAATATCCAGTTAAAGATGTCACCAAACTGGCTGAAACCTTTAAAAAACAACAGGGGCGTGCTTATAACCAAGTCTTTATCAAAACCCTGACAGATCAGCAAGCCACGCGGTTCAAACTGATAAAAGCCATCAGCACATTTTTTAAAGAAGCCAAAATGGGCGACATTGCCATTATATATATCTCAGGGCACGGCATGAATACTCCGATGGGCTATCACTTTCTCACCTACGATGCTGAACCAGACTTTTTGCAAGCCAGCGGCGCATCGTGGCAAGTCTTTGAACCCATTTATAATCTAAAAGCGCATGTATTTCTGCTCGTGGACACCTGCCGCGCCGGAAATATCGTCAATCCCGACTGGAAACAACGCGCCCAAGACGAAGAAGCACGTCCCGACCGATTTTTAAGGGGAGCCAATAATAGCGGCGTGATAGTGTTTGCATCCAGTTCTGGCAGTGATGTCTCACAAGAAGACGAGAGATGGGGACATAGTGCCTTTGCTAAGGCATTGGTGGATGGCCTCAATGGAGGCGCGGCAGACAAAAAGGGGCGAGTGCTGTTTGATCCGCTCCGCCGTCATGTCATGGAGCAAGTCGCTGATTTGACGGATGGACTTCAGCAGCCGACGATACCTAGACTCACCGGAACTGGGCAGTTTTTGGATTTGGTGTTGGCTCGGAGATAGTTTAGCTTCGCTGACTTCGTATCGGGAAATCCGCTCCGCTCCATTCACGAAACAA
>LUTY01002550.1 GCA_001640045.1 Candidatus Thiomargarita nelsonii
CACCTCTTTAATGATTATGGTGCCGATGACGGTGCGTAGGACGCACCCTACTTCACTCGCTGCATGCGCTTCAAAGTCAAAACGTGCATGACTTGTTTTGAATTTTCAATACTATATATGAAACCATCCGAACACTTTAAGTTGAAATAAACTTTGTTGTATCCCCAACTTTTCAGTGTCAGCTCTGCGGTTCCATTTCTATTAAGCTTAAGTCCCGCACGATCTTTTTTTTGTTTACTAAAATGATCACGGTCGCTGAAGAAGCCTTGCCCCTTTGGGCAACTTCAGGACGTGTTCTCTCAACCATTGTAACGACTGATAATACCAATCGGCACCAATCGGATTGACTAACAAACCGTTAGCATTTTTATCTGTTAGAATCAAATTGCCCTCGATACGATATTGTTTGAGTAAGTCAACTTGCCGAATGACCCCAGACTCTACCGATTTTACCCCAACAGCAAGCACACTTAAGCCTAATCCTAAAGCCACATAATGCCATTGTTTGTCCATCAACAATTGTAGCGAAAAAGCCACACCGATACAAAACACAAAATAGGGTAAAAATAAATAACGTGAATCCAAAATAGATAACACCGGTACAATTGGCAAGAGTGTCACCGCTAACCACAGCAAGACAGCGCACAATTGAATCCATTGAATATTTTTTAAGTATTTGAAAATGATGAATAAGTAAACAAAAGCGGCTAAAAGCATTATTAACAACTGCCAAGAGTGTTGCCAGCCTAGCACTTCAGGCACACGGCTTGGTAAAGCACTGTCCCAATTGAGTTTTGGAGACAAATCACCATAACCTGTTAACATCTGGCTTGGTTTAAGCATGTAAATACGCCACAGCACATAACTCCCCGCTACCGCTACAAAGGGAATTAACATTTTCCAGCGTTGCCTCCAATTTCCTACAGGCAAGCATGGCAAAACCACCACCAGCGGCACATAAATTTCTTTCGCCGTTGTCGCCAGCAAATAAAAAAGACTGCCGAGATAAGCCCATCCATGCCGCTGCGTTTGTACAGCTTTCACATAACCCCAAATGGCTAACAAACTTAAGCCTAAGCCTTCTAAATAATGTCTGACCATCAAGAATTGAGCAATATTGGCACTCGGTACAGAAGCCACAAAGAGGCTTAAAGTTAAGCTACAAATCAGCGGTGAAAAAAATAAGTTTAGGACCAAGTATGCAATGATCAGTACAATTGAAAAAGAGAGCAAATGATGCCAATAAAAGCCTAATGGTTCTAGCCCAAAAAGCTGCCAATCTATACCCAAAGATAAGGCAACCCAAGGCGTGAGATTGGCGTAACTTAAAGATCGCCACACATCGCTTTGATAAAAGTGTGAAAAAATCCCATGTTCAACAACATTTTGTAATAACGCCGGATCATCCGCCAGCCACCATGCTTGCAAAGCGGTATGATATAGTGTCCACATCAAACTAATGGGGATCAGAACGGCAACACTATGCGTTAAATAAGTAGACCAATTGTCACGTTGGCTTTGGAGATGGTTAAGCACAATCCACAAGAATCCTATTATGAGTAAAATAATGTGATGTTGCTGGAATAAAACGGCACTGCCCCATAAGCTAAAAAAAAGAAATGCTTTGACCCATTTATTTTCTTTATAGGTCAACAAACTCGGATGATTCATATCTCTCCTTATATTAGATTGACATTTATTTATAACGACAAGGCGTTGCTATTTCAATTTGAACAAGTCCGTCATTCCAGACCTCAGAGGTTTCCAAAACCTCTGAGGTCTTTATATACTCAGCACGGGCACAACTTGCGCTTTTGTCATTCCGAGTCCCGACAATAGGAGGGAACTTGAGGAATCTTTAGCCACTCTCAGATTTCTCCCGCTGGTCGAAACGAAGTAACGCCAGTAAATGACAGTTTCGTTTAGTTTATGGCCTAGTTAAGTATAGCTCGACATTTTTCTGAAAAACTATATCAAGCTTCAGCATGTATTTGCAAAACGAAAATGGCAGTCATTAAACTAGAAAACGTAGGCAAAACCTACACCCATTATGCACACGGCATAGATCGTTTATTGGAAATTATGACCCACCGCCCACGCCATCAAGCTTTTACGGCGTTGCATCCCATGAATTTAGAAATTTTAGAAGGTCAAGTCGTGGGTATTATCGGCAATAATGGTGCGGGAAAAAGTACCTTGTTAAAAATCATCACCGGGACTTTACAACCGGATGGTGGACACTTTGAAGTCAATGGGCGCGTTGCCGCCTTGTTGGAATTAGGTGGGGGCTTTCATCCAGAGATGACAGGGCGCGAAAATGTTTATTTAAACAGCACCATGATGGGCTTAACATCAAACGAGATTGACGCGAAATATGATGACATCGTTGCCTTTGCGGGCATTCAAGACTTCATGGAACAGCCTGTTAAAACCTATTCCTCTGGCATGTTTATGCGTCTCGCTTTTGCGGTGGCAACCAGTGTCGATCCTGATATTCTTATTATTGATGAAGCCTTATCAGTCGGTGATGGTGGATTTGCACGAAAATCTTTTGACCGCATCATGCAATTTAAACAAGCCCAAAAAACCATTTTGTTTTGCTCACATTCGCTATA
>LUTY01002562.1 GCA_001640045.1 Candidatus Thiomargarita nelsonii
TCCTATTCACCATACCACCTTCAAACAATTCTTTCCACTTTCTAGGTTCTTGAAGCTGATCAACCAGTTCCTCTGCCTTCAAAACTTCCCGATTTACCAACGATGCCGACGGGCACATTAATATCGTCTATCAAAAAGACTGAGATTAAAATCATATCAAAATTTTTATATATTATTTCAATTAAGTGGCGTGCAGTATATCTTTTAATTTCTTTACCTAAAGTAAACGTTCCCAACAGCGAGAATAATCCGCTTTTATAAGTTTTTACATTTGAAAAAGGTAACTCAATGAATTACTATAAAGACATGGAAAAAACGCTTGTAACCGTTGTCGAACATGCTCATTATCTTTCACAAGCCGCCAAACTTTTGACGGAAGATCAAAAGCAGAAGATTGTCGATATGCTTGCTGCTGATCCTGAAATGGGTGATTTGATAATCGGAACAGGCGGGTGTCGAAAGCTTCGATATGCCGCTGTCAAAGGGAAAGGCAAAAGCGGGGGCGTTCGTATTATTCAGTTGTTTGTATCTAAAGACGGTTATGTGCATTTACTGGATGTTTATAAAAAAGGTGAGAAAGACAGTTTAACGAAAGCTGAAAAAAATGAGCTTTCAAAACTGGCAGCGATATTGAAAGGATAGGTAAATAAAATGAGTGAGAGATTTGAATCCTTAAAACAAGGTATGGAAGATGCGATTGCATGGAAAGAAGGTCAGCAAACGGGAGCGCGTGTTCATGTTTTTAATGCGCTTGATGTGGCCGCTATTCGTAAAAAAACAAAGATGACGCAAAAGCTTTTTTCAGACTTTTTTCAAATACCTTTGCCGACTTTAAAGCAATGGGAACAAGGCCAGCGCGTTCCTCAAGGTCCGGCACAAGCTTTGCTAAAAATCATTGACCGTAATCCTGATCTGGCAAAGGAAATTTTGTCAACATAGAAGCTGTGGCAAAAAGAGGGTACAAGAAGGGAAGCTAACCCAAGAACAAGCTGATGATTTTTTGAGACGTTTGGGAGAATTTCATAAGAGTAATAAATAGTCTCCTTCTGTTAAAACGGAATTATACGCTTCGCTCGGAACAAAGTGCTTACTGACGAAACTATTACGGTTCCAAGCTGGGGTGGTGAAAAAGAAGAGTATTGGCATCGAAGAATTAATCCCATTTTTATTCCTCATTGTGGCCCAAATACCTCGTGGTATAAAAATGGAATCAACTTCCCTTCTAAAATTTAACCAAATTTGTTTCTTTTTCACCACCCCACGGTCCATGTAGGGGCAATCCTTTATGGTTGCCCGATACGATATGGCATTTTTGCTCCGCGTGGAAAATGTTTAGGCCATTTTCAATTGACTGGTCAAATATTTGTGAACGACGCTAGATAATAATATTTGATAAGACATTCCTTCTTCTATAGCCTTCACTTGCATACTTCTGAAATCCTTTTCACTTAGGTGAAAAATAACGCTGTGCGTTTTTGCAAATGTTTGTTTTGCCGATTTTTTATATTTCTCTAGTTCTTCCCCTTTTGATACCCACTCCCCACGATTAAAAGAATCAAGAATATCTTGCTCTTCTGTATCTAACTTATAATCTTTATTAAGCATTTTTGCCCTCCATATAGTTCTTTTTTGCTTCCCTATTAGGAATAACTGTCTTGAGAAAATAATACTTTTCCTCTTCAACATAAGGAACTAAATAAACATATGACTCAGTTTTAACAACAAATGGGGGGTTATATGACAAAAGGCACCTTCTGGTGAATAGAGGAGTTTATATTTTACCCTTAAAAATTATAAATATAGTGCAAAATTAGTATTCCACCCTAAGGTGTGTTTTCTCATATAACACCCCAAATATAGATTGTCTTGGATATTTTTCTTTGTTTGGGTGTTTATAAGTATCAAGCAAACCTCCATTTTCAATAAAGAAAACTATCTCTTCAAAAGAAATATTCCGATTCTCCTTTATCCATTGATTTTTTTCTTCATTCCATTCAAAATCTTTCATGTATCATATCCTTGTGGGCAAGCAACTCGATCAAAAAACATCATAACATAACCACCGGATTCAATGCGACGCTTTTTAGCATGTAAAATTTTCGATAACACCTGGGCTAAACCAATACCGATAAAACAAGAGCACATTCGGCTTAAACACATCAACCGCCACCACCCGCCCAACACCCGATCACGCAAAAGCTCCACCACATCACTTCAATGCGTCGAAGTTCGTCTCTCAAAAGATCGCTCCCCCTGCAACTTCCAACAAACCGTCTGCTGTCCAAAAAATAATAATTTAATTTGGTTATTTATATCTGGTATAATACACCCGTAACAATTAACGTAGATAACTTACTATGAGACACGATAACTGGAAACGACGGCGGCAAGGTTTACCTCCGCTAACACTTCACGAAAAACAACAAATTTTTTTAGAAAAAGAAAAAGCGAGTGGTTATCTCAAAAAAGCCATTATGTTCCACAAAGATATAATAATTGCCGTCGAAAAATATGCGGTAGTGTCCCTTAACTGCCTTGATGAAATGAGTCATATCGAGAAAGGAATCACAATGCTTAGCATTTGAACTGAACGAAACTGACATTATACTTTATGTATATCGTGATTAAACAACAACAAAAATGCTTCTAAAATGGAATAAAATGATTCTGTGTAATGAAGATTCGTTGCTTCATATCAAAATGGAACGGTTGCTCAAAAAATAATTTGACTTCCTTAGCGTGGCATTCTCAACTGAACACATTTTTGTTCACTTAACGAGAAAAGTCACCAATGAACTGGGAAACTCTTTATTGTCCAAATCAGTCTTGTTGTTATTATGGAATTCCTTTTTCTGATGGACGTTTGGTAAAAAATGGTTCAAGTCATGGACAAAAACAAGCACTTTGTAAAGCTTGTGGAAGTAGTATTTCTTTAAGATATCGAACAGCATATTATGGTTTAGACGTGGAAACAACTGTATTTGAAACCGCAATACGAGCACTTGCCGAAGGCAATTCAATCCGTGCCACTGCTAGGATCATCCAAGTTGACAAAGATACCGCTTGTGATTGGCTTCATCGGGCGGCACAACATTGTCGTATTGTGATGTTGTATCTTTGGCAAAATCTTCATGTCACAGAGTGTCAACTTGATGAATTGTGGAGTTTTATCCATACCAAGGAGCGTAACCTACCTTATGCCAAGTTCTACCATGAATCATACGGTGATGCTTGGGTCTGGCTTGCTTTTGCACCCGTTTCGCGGGTGGTCTTAGCTTTTGTCATTGGAAAACGCACTCAAGAAAATGCCAATTTGTTACTTGATAGAGTTGCTCATGTAACTGATGCACATGTTCCTTTCTTTACCAGTGATCAGTTTTCAGAATACAAGAAAGCTTTGTTGCATACTTATGGACAATGGTATCAACCACTTAGAGCGGGTAATCGAGGGCGTTATCCAAAAACAATTCGGGTTCCTATTCCTGAACTTGTGTATGCACAAGTTGTCAAAGTACGCAACCGCAACGGGCGACTAGTTAAGGTCAATAAAAAAATTATCTTTGGTAACGAAAAGAAGCTGAATGAAAAATTAGCAGAATCTCCAGTGAGTCATGAAGTGAATACCAGTTTTATCGAACGTGATAACCTTACCCAACGTCAGAGTAATCGGCGACTCACGAGACGTTCTAATGGTTTTTCTAAAGAAATTTATTGGTTTGAGAAGCAATTATGGCTTTCTCTGGCTTACTATCACTTAGTGCTTCCGCACCAAAGTTTACGCCAAGAACTTCTTAATTCTGAACCCACACTTGGGACTGGTTCTCGTCGACGTTGGCAACCTAGAACACCTGCCATGGCGAATGGTATTACTGATCACATTTGGACAACGGCTGAACTTCTTTCATATCGGGTACCTGCATCATTTATTGATGAACTTCCTCAACTTGAATATTTGTTTCCGGAGCCTGATAGAGCTCATCAAGGCAGTTAAGGGACACTACCAAACTGGATATATGCTCATAAATTTTGGGGCTTGAAAAAAGCCGAAGAAAAGCGCGTTTTTAGTGCCTTGAAGAAATCACCCCGCATTCAAGCCGAACCGGCTCGCTTAAAAAGATTTCTCAACGACGGCGAATACCGTGACTTGATGGATAGCGCGAGGGATAGGCAACTCCTTGCGCGAATTGAACGCTATAAAGTCAAAGCTTTACAAATAGACATATCAGAAGCGGCTCAATGGGTAAACTGGGACTTTGAAACTGAAATCAAACCTTTGCTGGGCAAGAGAAAAATCCTCTTGTGTGACGCGCCGATGGGTACAGGCAAGACAACATGGGCTAAGCGTATTTTTTTTGGGGGGATAAAAGCTTTATACTCACGTTTTGACACAAGCATTGTCATAACGCCGCTCCGTTTTTTAGCCAAACTTTGGAGTAAAGATGTCAAAGCACTTGAGGATTATGAAGATGTCAAAAAGCAATCAATCCAAACAAAGCAAGACCAGCTTTTTAACTTGTCGGTATGCTTGAACTCCATTATAAATGAGGGGATTAGTAAGTTTTTACCAGAATCACCGATTTTGATAATTGACGAATGCGAGGCCACTTTTGAGGCCATTTTTTCAGGCACGATCAAACCCAAACAGCGGCAAAAAGTTCTTGATCAACTCAAAATGATCATTAATGACGCTAAATTAATTGTGTTGATGCAGCACAATATAACTGAATTAACTCTCAAATTTCTTGCTTATTTTGGATTCAATCGGAACGATCTTGTAATAGCGAAGAACACCTACTATCGATATAAAGATACCCCTTGCTACTTTCATCAATCAGACAAAGGTTTGATTGATGAATTACACAGAGTAATAGGACAAGGGGTGCGGTGCATGGTTGCAACCAATTCCAAAGAACAAGCTGAAAAGCTCCTAGTTGGCCTAAAAAAGGCATTCCCTAAAGCCGGTTTGATGATAACAGCAGATAATTCCCAATTTCCTAATCAAACGGCTTTTTTAGCTAAGCCTACGCAAGAATCTGAGAAATATTGGTATGTGATTTTTAGTCCGTCAATGGCAGTGGGTGTTAGTGTCGAAAATGAAAAATTTACGCGCACGTTTGGCTTTTTTTTATCGATGGCGGGCAATACTCCAAGCGATTGCGCTCAAATGTTGTTCAGATCAAGACCGTGCGAAAGGATAGATTATTATGTGGACACTCGACATAACGGAGCACCAACTGATCCCAAGCAGTATATAGGACAAGCCTATAATAATTTTGATTTTTGTCAGTCTGCTTTTGATGAGAGAGGTCACATCCAACTGACGGAAAATGAACTAAAAATGC
>LUTY01002552.1 GCA_001640045.1 Candidatus Thiomargarita nelsonii
GTCCTTGGTGCTGGTGCGGCAGGTAGTCAAGCGACTCGTGTTGCTACCGCTTTAGGTGCGAATGTGATTGTGTTTGATAAACGTTGGGACCGTTTTCCGAGAGTCTTGCCAAATCTGTCATAAAATCCTTACTAAAAGGAATTGCAACTCGTGTTATAGTGAGTAGTTTTATAAAATTTATACCTGGCGGCGGAACCGCAATAGGTACAGCAAACTCACTGGTGTTTAACGGTGCTTCTACCTACGCTCTTGGTCAAGTGTTTATTCAACATTTTGAATCTAACGGTACTTTATTAACCTTTGATCCAAACCAAGTCATAAAAAAATTTATTGCTGAATTTGAAAAAGGAAAGAAAAAAGTTAATGAATTTGAATAAAAAAATAACTGATAGTCAGAGGAAAAACAGCCGTATTACGAGGCTATGCACATCATATCGTGTTGCTTTTTATCGTGGGGATTGCAGTTTGGGGATACTTGACAGCAGCACACTTTGATATGGAAAAAATAGATCGTTCAAGCTGTACTGCTCAATAGTTTAGGACTCCAAAATTTATTTTGGACACCTGAATTAAACAATCGGTATTCAAATGAAACTCAACAAACTAAGACTCAAAAATTTCAGAGGCTTTGAAGAAATCACGATAGATTTTCAGCCTCACTTTAACATCATCATTGGCGAAAATGGCTGCGGCAAAACGGCAGTCTTAGAAGGTTTAAGTATTGCTGCCGCTTCTTTTTTTCTAGGTATTGATGGCGTTAGCAGTCGTGAAATCCAATCTGATGACATTCACCTGAGCAATTATAAAGATAATATTGAGCCTCAATTTCCCGTTCAAGTTGAATGTTGGGGAGAAATCGCTAGTGAAAGTCTAGCATGGTTGAGAGAACGAAAAGGTAGCAATAATAAAACAACCGTTGTCAAGGCTAAAAATATCAAAACGCTCGCCCAACAAATTCAGGATAAAGTACGAGCCGGAAAAAATCTTAATTTACCGGTAATAGCCTACTATTCCACTAACAGACTTTGGATTAATGGCAAAGAAACCAGCTTTGTCACTAAAGGCTCAAGATTCCGGGGCTATTATAATGGACTGAATCCCACCTCAAATAATGTCCTTTTTACACAATGGTTTAAGGGCAAAGAATTAGTCGCATTGCAGCAGGGCAAAGAACCGTTTGAACTTAAAGTCGCATGGCAATTTGGATACCCATGTTTTGATCGGGATTATCCCCTTTGAGATCTTTAACATTTTGTTTAGCACGTATCAATGCAACACCACCGCCAGGGACAACACCTTCTTCTACAGCAGCGCGAGTCGCATGGAGCGCATCTTCTACACGCGCCTTTTTCTCTTTCATTTCAACTTCAGTCGCGGCACCCACTTTAATCACGGCAACACCGCCGGCTAACTTGGCAACGCGCTCTTGCAGTTTTTCCTTGTCATAATCAGAAGTGGCATCATCAATTTGGGCACGAATCTGATTGACGCGATCTTCAATATCTTGGGGTTTGCCAGCACCATCAATAATGGTCGTGTTTTCCTTGGTAATACTCACGCGCTTGGCATTGCCCAAATCGTCTATGCTGGCTTTTTCTAAGCTCAAGCCCACTTCTTCAGCAATGACTTGTCCACCGGTTAAAATAGCAATGTCTTGCAACATGGCTTTGCGGCGATCACCAAAGCCAGGGGCTTTAACAGCCGCCACTTTAACCACACCACGAATGTTATTAACCACTAAAGTAGCAAGGGCTTCACCGTCCACATCTTCAGCGATGATAAGCAGCGATTTGCCAGCCTTGGCGACACCTTCCAAAATTGGCAACATGTCACGAATGTTAGAAATTTTCTTGTCGTGCAACAAAATGAGCGGACTTTCTAATTCCGTACTCATTGTCTGTTGATTGTTGATAAAGTAGGGGGACAGGTAGCCGCGATCAAATTGCATCCCCTCAACAATATCCAGTTCATTTTCTAAACCTGTGCCATCTTCAACAGTAATCACGCCCTCTTTACCGACTTTACCCATCGCTTTTGCAATGATGTCGCCAATGGTTTCATCAGCGTTAGCAGAAATGGTACCGACTTGGGCAATGGCTTTTTCATCAGCACAATCTTTAGATAGATTTTTCAATTCTTCTACCGCTGCGCCCACGGCTTTATCAATACCCCGTTTCAAATCCATAGGATTCATGCCGGCAGCAACGGATTTCAAACCTTCAGTCAGGATAGATTGGGCTAAAACGGTAGCCGTCGTGGTGCCATCACCGGCGTTGTCGGAAGTCTGGGAGGCCACTTCCTTGACCATTTGGGCACCCATGTTTTCAAATTTGTTTTCTAATTCAATCTCTTTGGCAACGGACACACCATCTTTGGTGATGGTCGGTGCGCCAAAAGATTTATCAAGCACCACGTTGCGGCCTTTAGGCCCAAGAGTGATTTTCACGGCATTCGCCAGAACGCCCACCCCTTTAATCATTAGTTGACGTGCATCATCAGAAAAGCGTACTTCTTTAGCTGCCATAGTGATTTTTTCCTCTAATTTAATCGTTGATGGAGTCGTGGATTAGTCTTCGATAATACCCATAATATCTTCTTCGCGCATCACCAGCAT
>LUTY01002553.1 GCA_001640045.1 Candidatus Thiomargarita nelsonii
TTATCCAGGGCAAGGTTTGTTGCTCGTTGTGGACGAATTGCTTGAATATCTCCGCGCCCGTACCGATCAAGCCCTCATACTTGATTTAAGCTTTTTACGAGAAATTGGCGAAGTTTGCAAAGATTTACCCTTTCGATTTATCGCTGGACTACAAGAAACCATTTTCGACAACCAACGCTTTGAATTTGTCGCCAATGCCCTACGGCGCGTCAAAGATCGTTTTGAACAAATCCTCATTACCCGTCAAGACATCAAATTTGTCGTTGCAAAACGACTACTCAAAAAAAACGCCCAACAAAAAACCAAAATAGAACAACATCTCAGCCGCTTTGCCCCTTACTACGACAACATGCTTGAACGCCTGTCTGAATTCATCTCCCTATTTCCCGTCCACCCCGACTACATAGACATCTTTGAACGCCTCACTCTCATTGAAAAACGCGAAATCCTAAAAACCTTAGAACGAAGCGTACAAGCCATCGCTGGCACCCAACTCCCAGAAACTCACCCAGGCTTACTCACCTACGACAACTATTGGAACATCCTCCGAGAAAATCCCTCATTTCGTACCATGCCCGAAATTCGAGAAGTCATTGAATGTAGCCAAGTTTTAGAAAATCGCCTACAACAAGCCTTTACCCGCCCCGCCTATAAAGCCATGGCAATACGGATTATTCATGGGCTCTCAATACATCGCCTGACAACCCACGATATTAACGCCCCCGTTGGCATGACGGCGCAAGAATTGCGAGACAGTTTATGTTTATACCAAACTGGCATTGAAGAATTAGGCGGCAAACCAGCAGATGACTTACTCTCCCTCGTCGAAACCGTATTACGGGAAATACTCAAAACCGTTAACCGACAATTTATTTCCACCAACCCAGAAAATGGACAATATTATATTGATTTCAAAAAAAATTATGATTTTGATGCCATTATTGAAAAACGCGCCGAAAGTTTAGAAGCTCATCAACTGGATCGCCAATACTACGCGGCACTCCGACAAGTCATGGAAGTTTCAGATATACCCTCAGGCAAAAGTCAAAGCTTTAGTTGGGCATATGAAATAGAATGGCGCTCCCACAAAATAACGCGCCAAGGATATTTAATATTTGGCACCCCCAATAGAGCCACCCTCTCCATGGCTGATGACAAATTTTTACTTTATTTTTTACCCTTTTATTCAAGTACCAACTATGAATTATCAGTTGTCAGCTCCAAAAATGAAGTCTTTTTTAGACTTGCCAAAACAGATGACATCTTTAATCAAATACTGCGACTTTATACCGCCGTTGCTGACTTAATCTCCACTTCATCGGGACATGCTAAATCGGTATATGAAGCCAAATCTAAAATCTACTTGCGCGAAGTATTACAATGGTTACAAGAACATAAAGCAACCGCTTTTGAGGTGACATATCAAGGAAAAACGCTTCAAATATTAGACTGGCTTGAAGAAGTGAAGGATGAAAATTTCCAAATGAAAAATGATCCAGCCCTTTTCACACCACACCCTTCACTTTTAGCCAATTTCCGAGACTTAATTGATTTAGTGGCAGACATTTGTTTAGAAAACTTTTTTTCAGAACTCGCCCCCGATTATCCCGTTTTTCCGATTCTCATTTCCCATGAAAACTTACCCCAACTCGCCCAAGAAGCCTTACGAAGCATCGCCAATCGCAACAATAAACAAGGCATTTTAATCGCTTTAGACTTAGTAGATGATCCCAATCGTTCCAAATATGCACAAGCGATTCTCAAAAAAATGCACCAAAAACCGGAAGGACAAGTGCTTAATCGGGCAGAATTATTACCCACGCCCTACCATCTTGAACCTGAATTAGTCATAGTATTAATAGCGGCACTGGTTTACACAGGCGAACTGGTGTTAGTCATGCCCAAGCAGACTTATGATGCAACAAACTTTGCGAACTTAGCCGCACTCCCGATCAATGAATTATTAACATTTCGACACTTAGAACGCCCCAAAGATTTCAATCTCCCCGCTTTAAAAGCCCTATTTGAATTATTAGGCTTACCCAAAGGCTTAGAAGTGGCACTCACCAACCAGGAAGTGCAAGCGGTGCAACAACTACAAACTAAAATAAGCGAAATCCTGGGCAAATTGGTACAAGCACAACAAGGATTAGGCAGGGGATTTTACTTTTGGGGGAAAGCGGTACTCACTAAAGCGGAATTGCAACACTATCGAGACGGCTTAGCCGAAACGAAAAACTTTTTAGAATCTTTACAAGCCTACTCGACACCCTTGAAATTTAAAAACTTTCGCTACACTGCGGGAGAAGTGACGGCTCAATGGAGTGGACTTAAAATTCTGCAAAATGTCAACCACCTGATGAGCGTGCTAACAGAGTTGAACCCAAGCATCGCCTATCTGACAACGGCAGAAGCCACCTTAGCGCCTCAACATCCTTGGAAAATGGAAATGGCGCAAATACGTGACAAAGTGCTCACCAGTTTAAGCGATGTTCGGCAACGCAATAACACGGGCTTTACTTACCATACTCAACAACAATTAACGGCTTTACAAAAAAGCTATATTCAAGCCTATCTTAAATTACACCGACAAGCGCGTTTAGACGCGCAAG
>LUTY01002554.1 GCA_001640045.1 Candidatus Thiomargarita nelsonii
GGTTTCAAAACGGCGTATATGCGCTAAGGCTTCATTAAATTGCGCCGTATCCATCTTTTCATAGGCAGTTTGTACAATGGGATCCACATACCAGCCGCCAAAAAAAATGCCAATACGTCCCCGTGCTGGCAATTGTCGCCAAAATCGCCAATAATAGGGACGTTCACCCTCTTCATCGGTGAGCGAATCCAGGGCAATGGTCTCCAAACCGCGTGTATCCAGCCATTCATTCAAGGCATTGACCACATCACCCCGCCCTGCCCCATCAATCCCAGACACAATGATGATCACAGGCATATTTGTTTTGCTCAAGGTAAATTGCGCCTGTAACAATTCAGCCCTTAATTCAGGTAACTGTTTTTTATACTCATTTTTATCAAAATGACGGCCTAATTCAGCTGTTTCAAACATTGTTTTTTTTCCTCTGCTTAAGCTTTTTCATTTGACTTTTTATTTTTAGCTCAAGTAAAATGCCATTTATTATTATTTTTGAATATCAAAATTTTATATCTAAAATAATTGATGAGTGATTTTTCCTCGTTCCCACGCTCTGCGTGGGAATGCCTGTTTGCACCGCTCTGCGGTGCAGGACGCAGAGCGTCCAGCAAGGCATTCCCACGCCGTATTTACCCTAGCCAACATGATGACAACACCCACAAACTGGCTCACCATTATTTTGGGCAACCTTTTTATTATCATATTAGAAGGGGCTATCGTCACTATCCAAGTATTGCGTTTAGAATACTACGAAGGATTTTCGCGGTTTTTCAGTGGAGATGGGCGACTATTTCGTCCCTTGACCATAGGTATCAACGGCGCATCAAAATACCCATCGCAAGAATAGCAAAACGCACCCACACCACCACTATTACACTCCAAAAGAGCAACAACGGATATTCATCTCGAAAAAATTTACGATAAAAGCGTACCATGCCTCGATGTTTATACCACAACACCCGAATGGGTTGTCTGTGACTACATACGCCCTTGACATGTACCACCTCAATATCAGGAATGAACAAAATACTCAACTGTTGAGCACGAAAACGCATAAACCAATCAAGATCTTCGCAATGTAAAAAATAAGCCTCATCCATTGGACCCACAATTTCCAATGCGCTGCGCCGTACAAACATACAAGCCCCTGAAATACCTTCTACTTCTATTGGATGCGCTGGCAAGGGTTGCCTGTGAAGCTCAAAATTTTGACAACGTTTTGAATTGGGAAAAAGCTTATCGAGATGGCATATCCGCACCAGGGTACGCCATGGCGTAGGCACAGCACGCCGACACGCAGCCTGCTCAGAACCATCAAGATTTCGCACCAACCCCCCCGCCATGCCTGCCTGTGGATGACTATCCATGACTTTTACAAAACGAGCTAGCGTGTCGGGGCTAATTAAACAATCGGGATTAAGAAAGAGCAGATACTCACTACTGATATGAGGTAAAACGAGATTGGCAGCACTTGCAAAGCCCATATTCTCCCTATTTTTGAGAATATGCACCCGTTTATCCATAGCCTGTTGTAAAATACACAAACTATCATCTTGAGAGGCAGGTCAAAGGCAACCAGGTCTGTATTGGACTTTGACCTGGCAGGTTTGGTTTTTAACCTGCCAGGTCTGGTTTTGAAGTTGACTAAATTATTTTATGCACGTTCCTAAGGTTCTGCAATTATTATACACGTCCAACGGGTTTCAGACGGCGACATAGTAATGATAAATTCTTAAGAAAAACTTAAGGGCTTTTTAGTAGAGAGTCTTAAGATTGAGTTAAGGTTCTGCAATTACTATACACGTCCAACTGGTTTTCAACCCAAGCCAAGCATTTTTTTAGTGACAACAAGGAATAAAGAATATGAACCCGACAAACAGTTCATCTGACACCCTCAAAGAATATCCCGTTTGGGATCGTACCACCCGCTGGTTTCACTGGATTAATGTTCTAGCGATTATAGGGCTTATCGGCGTAGGCTTAGTGATTTTATATGCCAAAGAGCTTGGCGTTAGCACCGAGGGCAAAATCTGGCTCAAAACGATTCACGTCTACATCGGTTACGTGTTTTGCTTGAATCTCGTGTGGCGTATTATTTGGGCATTTGTGGGTAATCAACATGCCCGTTGGAAAGCTATTTTGCCCGGGGGTAAAGGATTTTTAACCGCGCTGCGTGAATACCAAGGGGGTTTTCGTACCGGTAATATTCAGTATTATCAAGGCCATAATCCAATGGCCCAATTGATGATTACGCTGCTACTGGTGTTGCTGATAACACAGGCAATCACCGGACTAGTGCTGGCGGGGACAGATATTTATTTCCCACCGTTTGGTCAAACGATTAAGCAATGGGTTGCCGAGGATGCCAACCAAACCGAGCTGATAAAGCCTTATTCCAAGGAAAACGTCAACGAGGAGCATTACGCCCAAATGCGAGCCTTCCGTAAGCCATTTATTACCATACATTTATACAGTTTTTACCTACTGTTGATTGCCATCATCTTGCATGTGGGCGCGATTGTCGTTACCGAGGTTAGGGAAAGGAGCGGCTTAATTTCGGCAACGTTTACAGGGCGGAAGGTTTTTCCTAACAAACCGATTGATGC
>LUTY01002555.1 GCA_001640045.1 Candidatus Thiomargarita nelsonii
ACCGTAAAACAACGCCTAGCCTTCAAATATTTTCTTAATTCTATTTTGGATGTCTTCTGCGGCTTCTTTAGGGGAATTAAAATCTTGGGGCTCTTTTATTGGACGACCTACAACAATGTAATCAGCGCCATTGTAAAAAGCTTCTTCAACATTAACCGTTCTTTTTTGATCATCTACATTTTTGACTGGCCTGATACCAGGCGTGACGATAATGAAACGATCTCCCAAATTTTCTCTTAAGTCTGGTGCTTCAATTCCAGATGAAATGACACCATCACAGCCTATTTCTAGAGCACGTTTGGCTCTAGATAAGACAAGCGACTTTATATCTACCTTGAACCCAAGATCATTTAAATCACCTTGATCAAGGCTAGTCAATACGGTAACAGCCAGTATTTTAAGTCCATTCTTCTCTTTTACGGCGGCCTTAAGCACTTCGTCATTTCCGTGGACAGTGGCAAACGAGGCTTTGTATTTTTTTAATTGTCTGACGGCAGACTGAACGGTTTGAGGAACATCAAAAAATTTTAAATCTACAAAAACTTTCTTTCCCTGATCAGTGATCCACTCCACAAGTTCAAAATAGCCTCCAGCCATGAACAATTCTAAACCGAGCTTGTAAAAAGAGATACTATCCCCAAGCTCTTGGACAAGTCTCTTTGCTTCATCAGTGCTAGCAACGTCCAAAGCAAAAATAAGGCGTTCTCTTGTTGGAATCGGTTTATCGGAAAGTTTACTTTTATTGGAAATTTGTGTAGTCATAAATAGAAATTTTCTAGATGGATAAAGGCGAGGAGCATTGTAATCTTTTTTTTGAGCAGAGGCAAGGTTTTTTTTTTGTGAGTACAACGGATTTACTTCGTTACTTCGTTTGGGGAATAAACGGATTCAAAATTTAATAACATCCGTTTATTCCCCTAATCCGTTGTACTAAATAGACTTGTTCTTTCTAGCCAACAACACATATCCACCTTGACCACCACCCCGATTACCCGTCTCAAAATTCAAACACCAAGGCATATCATCCTTACTGGGCGTTGATGAACAATACCATTCTCTCTGGATATTGGGAAAATAGCGTTTATCAATATCTTTAAACAAGCTTTCAAGTTCCTCTATAGTGGGCAAATACCAATCGTCATAACCCGCAATTTGATCTTTATTAATCGCTTCGACATAGCCTTCGGTGTCACAGCGGCTGCCTTGACATTGGCCGCCATTTTTTTTGCCCTTTCCGTCTGCATACCATGTATAAATATGTTTGCCATCTTGCAGCCCGCCATCATGGGTTTTAGTTTCCCAAATGAAACCCGTCTCGTTATCTTGGACAGCCGCCCATTGTGTCGCTTCATCTGGCAGGGCTTGTCCTTCAGCATTGAGTTTGCTAAAGCGATGGCGGCGTTGGTAAATATCGCTTTTCAGTTGTTTGAGAGTTTCTAAAATCTCTATTAAGGCTTGATGTGTGTGTTTGACACTTTCTAAAATCGCCGCTAAGCTTTGATTAGCCATATCTAATTGCTGTTTGCTCTCAGATTGAACCTTTTCATCTGCTTTAGCACCGCGTAGCAGCAGAAATAATGCTTGTATCACAGACAAAAACACTGACAATCCTAAGCCTAAGATAGAAGTTAAAAAAGCCAGTTTTAAACCCTCTAGCAAGGGCGGCACACTCTTTGTAATATTTTGGGTATCAAAATCTAACAAGCCCAAGACGATACCTACAAATGTGCCCAATACGCCTATATTAATAATAATAGACTTACAATTAATATGTCGATCACGGAAAAAGCTTACAACATCTATCAGCGCGACGAATAACATAAAGCCGCCAAATCCTAATAAAATCGGTGTCATCATTCCTCCAAATGTTTTACTAAAATCCGATGCAGTTTTTCCTCAGTCTTGGTAACGATTTTAAATTCGACACGGCGAGATTTTTCCGCATTTTCTGAGCCATCCTCATTGAAAATCCGTTGAGCAAAGGACAAGCCATTGGCTCTGAGCATTTTTTGTAGCCACTCCCGTTTATCTTTAATGGCATCTAATTGATAACAATATATGAGAGTTGACAAAGCGCGTTGCTGTGACAGTTCAACATTGTTCAGATAGCGAATGACCACATCGTCAGTATTATACCAATAACTTGAGGTATGCCCTTCAATCCTGATGGCTTCAATCTCATCACGATAGCCCTGCAAAATCCTAACATAACGCGGAAAAAAATCATCTAAAATGGCTTCAAATTTTGGCCGCAGTGTACTTTTACCTATTTTAAACAACACTTTAGGCGCCTTAAAGCGCACCGTATTATCCTCTAAAATGACAGCATTCCAGTGCTCTAAATCGTCGGCAAATTCTTCGTTCAAATCATGGTTTAATTGCGAACGGCTCTGATCAGCCATCAAAGCAATTTCCCCCATAGCATTTTTTTCTTGTTGCACATCCAACATAAAGACGACAGCGATCAATAAAAATACCATCATCAAACCAGACATTAAATCTGCAAGACTTAAATCTTCTTTATTCATAAAAATTACTCCGTGTAAGGTACACCTTGCACTCCAGAGGATTCTCGTTCCCACGCTCTGCGTGGGAATGCCT
>LUTY01002556.1 GCA_001640045.1 Candidatus Thiomargarita nelsonii
CTATTGCCTAGCCTTGCGCTTATTTTTGAGGTATTAGCTAATCCAAATTTTTGTCTGCAAAACATTACACGTCAAGAAATTTTACCCAAGATCAGTGCTGTCAATTTGAAATTGAGTATTAAGTGGGTTGAGTTTTTGGAGAATCATGCACGCAATTTGTTGTTGGACTCGCCGGGCGAAAATAGCCCTAGTGCGTTACTTGCTGAAAAAATCTTGCAAAAATTTAGGAATGGCAAGTGGCAGGATGGCGCGACAGAGCGGAAAGTAAGGCATCTATTCCGTGCTAAAACTGATGGGCAATATTGGGATGATGCAATTGAGTTGCTAAAAGAGTTTGGTTGGATTTATCTTGAAAAAAGCACGCCAAAAAGTGGTGGAACAGAAAGTAGGGTAATTTATGTCAATCCAATTTTAAAAAATCATGGTACAAACGGTACAACCGACGGATCAAACGGTCGCAAATCAGTAAAAAATACTGATATATCAAGTAGTTTTGATAATTATATACCTACTACCCAAAACGGTACAACCGACGGATCAAACGGTACAACCGTTGGATCAAAAAGCAAAGGAGAAGTAATAAATACGGTGGATGACAGACATTTACTTCAAAACGGTACAACCGAGGGATCAAATGGTACAACCGTTGGTGAGGATGGATCAACTGAGGGATCAAAAAATAGGGAAGAAGTAATAGATACGGGGGATAACACTTTTTTAGCCCAAAATGGGACAAACGCTCCAAAAAACGGTACAAACGATGGTGAGAATGGTGAGCAGATGGCTCATAAAGCGGCATTAATAGAGGGGTTGCGGGGCATTTGGCAGTCGGCTCAGATATCTGGTGTGCAAGATACGTTGGATGCGCTTGATCAGTTGAGCTTGGGAGATGCGATTTGGCATGATATGGTCAAGTATCTTGCTAAGGTTGGGGATGGTGTCTCTAAAAAAGGGCTGCTAAATTTTGTGGCAGGGTGGATTGGGTTGAGTGGGGATGATGTTTGGTGGGATAGTTAATTGATGTGATGGGGTGATTTCTTCAAGGCACTAAAAACGCGCTTTTCTTCGGCTTTTTTCAAGCCAAAAAATTTATTCGCATAAATCCAATTTGAGAATGTTCTGAATTCATTGTGCAAATTCTCAATGGTTTCAAAGTGTTTTATCCAATTGTCATTAAAAAATTTTATAATTGACTATGAGCTTGAGTGTATCCAGCCCACTTGATTGGCAGACAATTAGAATTGCTGTAATGTGTAAAAAGGCTTTGCAATTTATTTTTAAGTATGTTACAAAGATACGCTACAATCTGTATGGTTATAAACCCACCACAATGCTAAGATATTTAGAATATTTATGCGATGTGCAACTTTATATTGACCATATCAGTAGATCGAAAACATTCTTTATAAATATGGAATATCAATACTGGGATTAACTCAGTTGATAGCTAACCTGACTCGGAATGTCGGTTATAACACAATTTTTTACAAAATTTATACTAAAATACTAAAAAATATCTTTTATTATCAAAAAATAATAATTTTATAAAATTTATTTTATCCGAAAAGATATGTCGGTTGATTTGACTTGGAAAGTACATAAGTTTACCTAACACAGAGGAAAACAACTTTTCCACGATTTGCCCCCCTAAAACTCATGCTTTTAGTTCGACAAAAGATTATTGAGCGAAAATATCATTTGGTAGATAGTATTTATTTTAATAATTTTTAATTTTTTATCAAATAGTTATAAATTAATTCTTGAATCTTCATCACGAAGGTGTTGGAATAAATGTTTTCGATCTACTGATATAGAAAAAGGGCAACCACAAAAAATTATCCCTACCAGATTCAATAATTTGTAGGAGCAATCTGCCACGAATCCCTTTCTCTACATGGTCAATATAAAGTTGCACATTGCGTAAAATAAGAGTCGCTAATCAATTACAGGAGGCGTTATGAAATTCAGAACTTTCATAAGTTTGATATCCCTTTTCATTCTTCTACTATTGTTGAATAGTGGAACCGTATTGGCTGAGACTAATCAGGAGAAATGCAATAACTGGTGTGATACAGCCGGAGAGAATCAGGATTGTAATAATTGTGACCCCGGATGGCGCTGTGACATCAACGAGGTAGAACTACAAAGCTTTACCAAAGCAAATGGTTTTGTTTATACGGCGTGCCGCATTGATAATAATCGGTATCCATGCAATGTGTGGTGTAAACAATCCCGAACTATTCTGGGATGTATGGAGTGTAACGAGGGACTGAACTGTGATCTCGGTGATAAAATATTCACCTTTTTCACAGCACCAGTTGGTAGCCCTTATACGGCATGCTACTATACTAATGAGGACGAATGCGATAACTGGTGTGATTCAACAGGAATATGTGTGGACTGTGACTCCGGAACTATCTGTGATGCCGACCAGATAAACCTACAAAGCTTTTCAGAAGCAAATGGTGACACTTATACGGCGTGCCGTAATGATACTAATCAGTATCGATGTGAGGCTTGGTGCAGTAGTTCAACCGGAAAGAGTGATGGATGTGTGCAGTGTTTCTCTGGTTCAAACTGTGCTCTCGGCTATG
>LUTY01002557.1 GCA_001640045.1 Candidatus Thiomargarita nelsonii
TACCGTTTTTATAAACGCCTATTGGTATAGATTTAATCGTATCGCCATTTTCATCAGTGTCCGATGACAGCGAGCGCATCGCTTTGGGTTGCAATTTCTAAGGCTATTTTTTGGGCGAGTGCCGGCTTGTTTTGATCATCAAAAACGAGCAATTTAACGGGATGACCGTGAATACCGCCCTGCTGGTTAATTTGGTCAAGATAGAGTTGAATACCTTGTACCATCGCCTTGCCGTTAGCTGCCGTCATGGGACCTGATACTGCCACATAAAGTGGCTCTTTTTCTAAAAAGTCATCACTTTTCCATATAAAAAAAAGTGATATAAACAATAGAATAATGACAGCAAAAAATATCCAATATTTTGATTTCATACTAATATCGTTCATAAGGAGTGCAAGGCGTACCTTGCACCAGAGCTATTGTGATAATGACCAATGACGAATATGTTGACCACCAAATGCTATATGGTACCAACCTTTCACCCAGGGTTTTAGCAAAAACTGGGTATTTGAAAAATAGAGAGGAATAATGGCGACTTCTTGTTCGGTTAGAATTTGTTCTGCACGATGGTAGAGCTTTTTGCGCCCGATTGGGTTAGAAATTTGCTGAGCCCTATCCACCATCTTGGCAAATTCACGATTTTTCCAACCGATCCAATTAATGCCTTTGTCAGGATGAAAGACTTGATGCAGCCATTCATTGGCATCGGGAAGCCCGGCGCACCAGCCCATACGAAAAATATGGCTGCCTTGCTTGAGGCTATCTATGTAAGCATCAAAGTCAAGTACACGTATTTCAATTTCGATATTTAAATAATGTTTCAATATCGTTTTAACGCCTTTGGCAATTTCATGGTGAAGTTCAGAATTATTGTGCATCAACACCAATGGCGGAAAATCCTTGTCTTCTGGATAACCGGCTTCCGCTAACCAGGCTTTTGCCAAAGTGGGATCAAGAAATACCGACTTTTGACTCGACTGCACCAAAAACTGGGGGGGCGGGTAAATGTTCCCCCTTGATAACAAACAATATCAATCAGCGTTTTTTTATCAATGGCGGCGGCAATCGCTTTACGAACCAAAAGCTTATCCATAGGAGGCTTTTGGAGATTGAATCCGTACCATTCGGTGCAAAACTGTGGACTAATCTGTCTTTCTTTACGCAAAACCGGATCAGATTTAATACGAGACATTTCGGACTGTGGCAATTGGTGATACACTTGTCCACCTATGATATCCAGTTCATTTTTCTGATACATGGCTAAAGCTAAAGAACTGTCAGGAATAATATAATAATGCACTTTAGGTATTTTAACCTGTTCAGCTTCATAATAATATGGATTCTTTTTTAAAATCAATTTATTATATTGTTTCCATTCCGTCAATTGATAAGCACCATTGGTTTGAATGTATGCTGGTTTAGCCCAGTTTTCGCCATATTGTTCAACGACTTTGCGTGGCTGGGGGCGATAAGTCCAAAAGCTCACTAAGGCTGGAAAATAGCTCGCGGCTTGTTCCAGCGTAAATTCAACCGTATAATCGTCAACCGCACGAACACCTAACAGAGAGGCGTTTTTTTGACCTTGATGGATCGCCTTGGCATTTTTGAGAATATAAATTAAAGGTATAAACCCTGCCCTTTTCACTGACTTGCCATTCTGTGGCTAATTCTGGCACAACTTCATAAGTTTTTGGATCAAAATCGGTCAATCCAAGAAACAATTGCTCAACAACTTCAATTTCAGTATCCTCATAAATTAAGCCCGGATCAAGAGTTGTTATATTGTTGCTCAAAGGTAGGCGCAAATAACCAACGGCTTGAGTCTCTGTAAGCGTTTGTTCTTCGTGATTTTGCTGTTCACAGCCTACCACAAAGGTGATTAGTAGTATCCAAGTGAAATATTTATACATTTTTATCAGTTATCAGTTATCAATTAAATCTTATTCCTCGTTCCCACGCTCTGCGTGGGAATGCCTTGCCGGACGCTCCGCGTCCTGCATGATTACTGATACTCCTCCAGCGGTTTTTTTCTCAAGGGAACTTTCTATTCGCCGATTGCTTGTCAAAGCCGTTACTGAGCTACCTTGTATAAGAGGTTGTTTCTAGCTATGAGCATGTATTTTCAAGCGTTCTTTTGAAACCCCCCGCTGTGCTAAGGCAGTAGCGACAGCAGCAGCGCGATCATGCGATAATTGCCAATTACGTCTATCGCTCTCAGCCCTACTGACAGAGAAAAATGGCTTTTTATCAGCGTGCCCATGTATATGGATGATGGCTTGCGATTGTGGCAAGGCTGCCACAATTTCATCAAGTTGGCGTTTTGTCTCAGCTCGCAAAGTGGTTTTATTTGTACCAAAAAAAAGATTAACAAAGGTGTGTACTGGTGACACTACGTCAGGCAATCCACATTCAGAAAGCATTTTATTGAGGGCTGAAAGACGCGCTGGCGCATATAATACCAATAAACTCTCTTGATCGATAAATTCATCTTTTTCCGTAAAGGCATAACGCTTATTTTTCAATAGTGCTATCACCTGTGCTTTGGAATCTTTAATCGTTTGGCAAGCGTGTAAATGCGCTTCTAGGCTGAGGGG
>LUTY01002558.1 GCA_001640045.1 Candidatus Thiomargarita nelsonii
ATGAAAACGGTTTTTTTAGAATATGCTTGGAATATGAATTGGTGTGATCCGTGTGCTGCTGATCCTTTGTCAGTCAAGGAATTGCGTGAATTAGGCGTATTTTGGCTTTCTGAGAATGGTCGTCGAAGTCAAGCGAGAGAGGTTTTCGTGACGCGACTGCATTTGCGCTACACTGCGGACAAATTTCCAGAGGATTTGGTTTTTCAGGAAACGGCGGATAGTAGCAATTTTCAAGGGCGCTATGTTCTACGCCATCCTTGGACGGGGACGGATAATTGTAGTGCGGCGCAGGAATATCGTCGAAATCTGAAAAAGCGACAAGAACAGGAGGCACAAAGACTGGCATCGTTGACAGGGTGGGATATTAATCAAATCCGTGACAAGATGGGGATCACTTCGATGAATATTGAGGAAAAAAATTGGTGGCAAAGGCTTTGGGGGCGATAAATTTAATTTTAGAGCCATAAATATTTTATGACAGACTTGCGGGGTATCCAAAACCCCGCTGCTCTTTTTGGAGCCATAAGCATTCATATCAACAAGCACTTCAAGCCATAGAGCCTCCTCTATTTTCAGACACCGCCGATAAAAACTCTTTTTCTTGTTTTTCTCTTACTTTAAAACGCCAAAACCACAAAAATCAGCTTTGGTTATGTTTAAGGAGTAAGCTCCCTTGGGTGATAAACCATCTATCACCTTTAATAATATATAATTAAACTTAAACCGATTTTGAGGCTAATCGATGGTTAATTATATATAAGTTTCAACAATGTAAATAATACTACCAATAATTATTGTCTGTCAAGATTTAATTTTTTGACTGGCTTTAATTTTGTGGTTTTGGTGTTTAATGCTAACTGTCCAAGTTCCCGCTAATCCCCAAAAATTCTATCTCAAAAAATGTTAGTATAGTAAAATATTAAAAAACACTAAAGTGAGATAATGATGGAAATTGAGATTGAACGCTTAGAAAATGAAACAGCGAGGCAAAAAATACACCTCTATTTAAAACGTGTCGAGCAATTATACACCGATATTCGCGCCTGGTTAGCCGACGAAAACTTGAAAGTTGTTGATACCCGTGCCCGATCTTTTGTACTGATAACGGGGCGATGATTGCCTACGCAGGTGCGCTACGCCTTGTGGCGGGACAATCAGAGCCGCTGGCATTTGGCGCACGTCCGCGTTGGCCGATGAATGAGTTGTAAATTGATCGACGCAGAGCGTCGAGGCAGGCATTCCCACGCAGAGCGTGGGAACGAGAAATGATTCAGTACTTACGCCGGCGTGTACTCTCTTACTCGTTGATCAAGTTTTTGTCGCAGTGGTGAGTACAACTAATGCTCAACAACGAATCAAACCGGAAACACCACCTAGTACCTTGTCAATTTAATTTGGTCTGGTAGAACTCAGTCTTCAATGCATTTGTCGGGTAGTATTTGGCACTGGGGGTAATCAATTATCTCGCCCGCCTCTGAAGTAGAGCAGTGCTGAAAATTTTGGCATTAATTTCTCCTTTAAAAAGTCATTGGTACTGATTGGCGGTTTTTAATTCGTTTATTTCTCAATTAGTTGTACTACTAGAGAGGGAGAGTACAACAACACATTATTTAGCACAAATTACCCCCCGTTTGCAACATTATAAAATGTTTATGGTAAACCTAAAAAAATTTTAATGTAAAAAAAGCGTGACATCTCCAAAATAATCATGTAATATACGCACCATTCAATCAATCGGAGCGTGGCGCAGCCTGGTAGCGCACTACCATGGGGCGGTAGGGGTCGTGAGTTCAAATCTCGCCGCTCCGATATTTTTTTTCCAGATTTCTCTCTTATCTCCCCCCATTCAGCCCATCCCCCTAAAAACCAAACAATGTCAATCTCTACTCATTTTTCTCGTTCCCACGCGGAGCGTGGGAATGCCTGCCTCGACGCTCTGCGTCGCGTTAATTTTTTGTTTAAACAAGGAGTTAACAAAAAATGACTCATCAAATCTCAATTTTAATCGCAGTACTGTTAATCGCACCAATAGCGCATAGTTTTTGTGGTTTTTATGTCGCAAAAGCCGATGCCAAACTTTTCAATAAAGCCTCACAAGTCGTGATTGTCCGTCACGATGACAAAACGGTGATGACAATGGCAAACGATTTCAAAGGCGATCCAAAAGAGTTTGCCGTCGTGATCCCCGTACCTACCTTTATTAGCGAGGGACAAATTCATATCGGTGACAAAAAGATCATCGATCATCTGGATGCCTATACCGCCCCCCGTTTGGTCGAATATTTTGATGAAAACCCTTGTCGTCGTTATTGGATGGAAGATGAAGTTTTTTCGGCTGCGCCTCAGTCTGCTGAAATGGGTAGAGAACGGAAAAAAGAAAGTTACGGCGTGACAGTTGAGGCAGAATATACGATTGGCGAATATGACATTGTGATTTTGTCAGCAACAGAAAGCCAAGGACTAGAAATTTGGCTCAGGGAAAATGGCTATCGTATTCCAGACGGTGCTGCCACAGTGCTAGGCAGCTACATCAAACAAAAAATGCGCTTTTTTGTCGCCAAAGTCAATCTCAAAGAACAGTCCAAATTGGG
>LUTY01002559.1 GCA_001640045.1 Candidatus Thiomargarita nelsonii
GCGTAGCGGCAGTCAATCCAGTTTGTTGAATGATGCCGAAGGATTCGAGTAAGCTACGGGTTTTGATGATTTCGGCCAGTTCAAAGGCTGATAGGGGGTAAGATTGTATATATAAATTAGAAAGCAGTAAATAACCCTCTATCCACTCTTTAAACAAGCTTTGGCGGTTTTTTGTGAATAAGTCGCCACTTCGTAAAGTTTTCACAGCTGCCACGAATTTTTCAAGATGTTGAATGGCTTGATTAATATTGCCTTGTTTGAAGTATGCGTTGGCTAAATGATTTAAACGAGTGAGGGTATCAGGGTGCTTTTCTCCTAACACTTCTTGAGAAAGTGAATAGCTTTTTTCAGACAAAGCTAAGGCTTCAGATAAGTTGCCTAAATCATGGTAAATCAAAGCTAAATTGTTGAGATATGTGAGCGTTAAATAATGTTTTTCTCCTAAGCTTTCTTTAGAAAGATCATAGCCAGTTTTAAATAAAGACAAGCTCTGAGATAAGTCACCTGATTGTTGATAAATCAAAGCTAAATCATTTAGGCGAGTGAGAGTGTCAAGATGCTTTTCTCCTAAGACTTGTTTAGAAAGATGATAGGCTGTTTCAAATAAAGATAAGGCTTTCCTTGAGTGGCTTAGCTGATTGTGAATATCAGCTAAATGATTTAAGCGCTTGAGCGTATGAGGGTGCTTTTCTCCTAAAACTTCTTTAGAAAGACGATAGCTTTTTTCAGCTAAATGCAAGGCTTCTGATAAGCGACCTAATGCTTTATAAATTAAACTTAAATTATTAAGCGTGTTGAGCGTGTGAGGCTGCTTTTCTCCAAAAACCTCTTTAGAAAGATGATAGCTTTTTTCATACAAAGACAAGGCTTCAGTTAAGCGACCTACGTCTTTGTAACTGGAGGCAAAATTATCCAATATCGTGATGCTTAAATAGTGCTTTTCTCCTAAAACTTCTTTAGAAACACGATAGCCGGTTTCAAACAAAGGCAAAGCTTCAGATAAGCGGCCTAATTCTTGGTAAATAATCGCCAAATTATTGAGGCGATTGAGGGTGGAAGGATGTTGTTCTCCTAACTGTTCTTTAGAAACCTGATAGGCTGTTTCAAACAAGGGCAAGGCTTCAGATAAGCGACCGACGTATCGATAAATAACGGCTAAATTAGTCAAGCGACTGAGGGTGTTCGTATGTTGTTCTCCTAACACCTGTTTGGAAAGAGAATAGCCTTTTTCAAAAAAAGGTAAGGCATCAGAAAAGCGGCCTAAGTTTTGGTAAATAAAGCCCAAATAATTCATGAGCGAGAGACTGACTGGGTGCTTTTCTCCGAGTATTTCAGTTGTTATTTTTAAGGCTTTTTGAGACAAGGGTAGGGCTTTTTGAAATCGCCCTTTTTGAATATGTTGGACAACTTGGCTGATATAAGTGTCAGCTAATTTGAGTTGTTCATCTTGAGATAAATCTTGGCTGGCTGGCGTTGAGCTGCTCAAATCGTCAGAAGTGTCAACGGTTTCTTGTTGATAAAGATTGGATGGCGTGCTTTCTAATGTCCCTTCTGGGATAAGGTTATCAACGGTTTCTAATGTCCCTTCTGGGATAACATAGTCACCAGTATCAGCGGTTTCGTTAGAGTCTTCTGGGGTAACAGAGTCGTCAGAAGAATCAACGATTTCTGGCTGTTCTTGTGGGCTAGTCTGGAAAATTTTTTTGTTTTGAAGATTGACGCATGAGCTGATTAAAGCCCAGCCAATGAGGTAGACAAACAATTTTTGTATTTTCATCATTTTAATTTAATTAGTTGGAGTCCAAGATAAATCTTGGACTCCTTTCATATCATAGTATAAGTATTATTAGGGTAGCGGTATTGTAGGGTTCGCTCTACCCTACTGCGACTCAGCATGAGAGCGTGTCTATTATAACTTGTGCATCTTCAATTTTTTTCTGTTGAAGATTGAGTAACAATTTACCTTGAAATGGAAAGCTATGAGAAGAGATTTCCTCATCATCATCTTTTATCTCTGCATGATGACCAGATTTAAGATTCACAAAAACACTGCCATTCACGTAAGCCGAACTTTTTTCATCCGTTATTGATAGAGATTGAATATCAGTTTCTAAGTCTTCATACTCCGCATTTTTTGCCAGTGAATCAATCGTATTTGGTTGGTTTTCAATAAAATAATCCAATAATGCCTCATTAAGCCACTCAATTTCTACTGACGGTTCGATAGGTTTAGCAATAGCGATCAGGCGAAAATCATAATCCTTAGCAATAGCCCTTTGGCGTAATTTTTCTATTTTATCTTGTTTATCCGGCAAAATAGGGAGCGTGACAATTTCAAAAATTGTAGTTTTTGCGCCTTTCTTTTTTACCAAGACATCAGTTTCTAGCCCTTTATCAATTTCGACATGTTGACGGACCGAAAAACCTTTGCGGCTGGGATATTTTTTTCTAATATCCGCAATTTTTGCGTCATGTAGTGCTCTTAGAAAGTATGTGTTAAATTGCATGTTTATCATTTTCAGTTCACTTAAAGTTTATACAGCAGCGGCTCATTAAAGAGCTTTTCCAATTCTTCAAAAGTTTTTTCA
>LUTY01002560.1 GCA_001640045.1 Candidatus Thiomargarita nelsonii
GCACCATCTCGATCGCTGGGAGTGGGATTCCAGAGATCGAGCGCTACATAAGAATCATCACAGATTTCATTTCCACAGCCGTTCCTTATTTTATTCTCCTCGTTCATCGCCGGATTAGCGTTGGCATCCAGGATTAATCCTACCGAACCGCAGCTTTCATCATTATCGCAAATGTTATATTTCTTGACATTGCCCGCCCAAGAGGCCGTATGCTCTGGCTGGAACAAAGCGAAATAGACATGATGCTCATGATCTAAGCGGCTAAAAGCATTGATTGACAATGACGGTGCCGCAAACGAAGCGCTGTCCGTTAGAACTGTGGCCAGAATGTGCCGGAAGGCCTCAAGCAATTCTAAGGCATTATCAGCCGCGTAGAAATCACCACCGCCAGCATCTGCCCATTCTTGCATATAATCTCTACCCTCCAGAGCTTCAAGCGCAAAAGCAATCGTGTGGGTAATCACATTTTGCAAGCCTGGTAGATCAGGTGCCAAATCGTTATCGTACAAAGCTCTGACCATATCCACACCACACTTTTCACCCTCACTCCCTTCGCAATTGGTAATACCGGCAAAGGTTTTAATAGCATCTTGTGTATGGCTTTCATTTTGATTCGCTTGACCATCTGTCAGGAACACAATATAGTTAGGCTGACACTGCTTGATACTGGGTTGATTATAGACAGGCGTACCCGTAATCGTTTCTGTTTGGCAAGCAGTCGCACCCAAATCTTCATCAGTACAACCCGCATCCCTGACGACCGTTCCGCCCGTATAAGCTCCCGGATGCGCCACCCTGTTGTAGGCTTTTTCTCTGCGATTATCACCATAGAGCAAATTGCCGCCGGAATAATACATGCCGGCTTCAAGTATGGCTGGTACCAATGGCGTATAGCTGTGATAACTCATATTCGTAATTATCTCATACAGATAATCACGCGCAGTCGTGCCCTCTTCCCAGGTGCCGGGTTGACCGGGTACCTGATCGAGGGGCGTATCAATATGTATTATCGGAAACCGCAACGGAATATTGTAATGTACAGGGTCTTCAGGCGGATGAGATGTGTCAAAGCGCTCAGTAAACGTCATCAATCCAATCTTGACGTTATTAATTTCCGGTAACAGCAATAACAGCGCATCACGCAAGTGATCAAATCGCCTTGTACCCCCCAGAACCGGTGCTGCTGGCCCTGAAACAGTACGTCTCATACTATATGAACGGTCAAGCACAAACAGAATATTGGGCACATCGGTTGCTGTAGTGGCCTGCTGCATATAAAGCTCAGTGTCGTCTGCAAATACTAGGACAGACAGTCCTGCAAATAATAGTGACGCAATTGTTGTATATAGCTGTTTCATGTTTTGAACTCCATTAGTTTACGTTAATCCAGCAAAAAATTACCGCTTGGTTCTGGTAGCCACCGAGTCACACCGACGCGCAAAGTGGTTCTACCAGAGCCTTGGCTAGAATCAACAGCACTCAAACCGGTCGTCCTGATTTCAAAAAAAGCCAATTGACCGCCAGCATTGTTAACACCGGTTCTCGGCGTAAACAGACCTTTGTAAGTGTACTGAGAATTATCCGTATCTGCTGAAATACCATGACCTCTGGAAATGCTAGTATTTAACAGAGTCGTGACATCAACGTCCTGGTTCGGCAACATGTTTGTTGGTGGGCCTTCTGCAATCAATAAATCACTTTGTAAAGTCCCCAGTTCAGTCACACGAAGCGCAAAGTTGTTTTCCTGATAATTAGAGGCTAATTTTGTTTCCAAGACAGTGCCCTCCATTGCACTCAAACCCAAGAGTGTTAATATGATTAGGAAAATCAGTGCCATGACTAGCACCGTTCCCTTCTGGTGAGTGAGACTGTGTTGTGGTGTTTTCATAATTAATTCTCCATCTTGGACGTCCAAGATAAATCTTGGACTCCTATTAGCAAAATATATTTAAAGTCTATTATTTATATTTCTTAATTTCACAATCGTTGTAAAAGTAGCACGACGAAGATAATCCTCTGGGGGATCATAAGCAGATGATTCGGGATCGAGAGCATAAGTATCAGTATCTGGCTCTCTATCGAAACGTTCGGTTATGGTATTTAGCAACAAAGTAATACGTATAGCCAGCACATTTTGCATATCTGTCACGTTGTCACTGTTTAGATATTGATCGATGACACCATCACCATTGGTATCTTCACCATAACGGATTTGCATGTTTTCGACACCTTCAACCAGTTCCTCAGCATTAGTTGTATCCAGTGGATCATCAATTGGGTTATTATCTCTGAACAGAGAAAATCCATTAGTCGAAGTCGCAATGAAATAGCGATGTGTGACTAAACTGCGCGGCTGCCTGTAATGCGTCATCACGAGTCGGCAAGAGTTGCCATACAAACGGTGTTTCATCGCCTAAACTCACATAGAATTCTGATACCCCTTGCTCATCTAAGCGAAAACGCCGCACCGGCATGGCATCTAATACTTCATTTGCTAAAATGATACCGTGTAGCGGTTCAGTGGGCAAATGTTCTAGCCACTGCACTCGCTCTAATAGTTGAGGTACTTGGGCTTGCAAAGTTTCCC
>LUTY01002561.1 GCA_001640045.1 Candidatus Thiomargarita nelsonii
TTGAACGGAGCGAATCTTCCATATGCGCCCAGGCATCTTCTCCATGGTAAAACTCGGAGAGATGAATCATACTACACTGGTGATTGGATTCTATGCTGAAGGTCCTACGGATATTCGTTTTTTATCAAAAGTGATTTTACGAACGACTGAACAGATTATATTAAACCGAAGCTCATCTGTGATTTCGGTTCTTGAGCCATTTCCAATAGAAGTTGATAAAACCGGTGATAGAGTACAGGAAATCTTGCAAGCGGCAACTAAGGCGGCTGGTTATAACATTCTAATCATTCATGCAGATGCGGATGATAAAACGGATAAAAAAGCATTTAAAGAACGTATTAACCCCGGTTTTCAGTCAGTACAACAAGATGAAAACGAAGAATTTTGTAAAAATTTGGTAGCTATTGTACCAGTGCAAATGACAGAGGCTTGGATGGTTGCTGACAAAGAGGCACTCAAAGAAGAATTAGGAACCCAAAAAAACAATCAAGAATTGGGCTTAACGTTCCCATTAAAACAGGTTGAAAAAATTGCCGATCCTAAATCTAAAATTCAGGAAATTATTAGGATTGCTTTTAAAGATTTACCCGCTCGTAGACGAAAGGTACAGATTAGCTCACTCTATTCACCTTTGGGGCAACAAGTTAGTCTTGATATTTTAGAGCAATTACCTTCTTATTTGAAATTTAAAACAAATTTAACGAATGCTTTGATTAAATTGAATTATATATCACTAAAAACGACAAAACCCCGCTAGTCGTCAAACAATTTGACCAGCGGGGTTTTGTAGAAATGTCGCTCCGCTTAAGGAGCCCTACATTTTTTGTAGTTCAAAAACTTATTTTTAACTGTCACCTTTTTGTTTCGGCACAGCCGCCACCTTCTCTACAGTGGGAGCAGGTTCTGCCTGTGAGTGCTGCATAAGACTATTCACCGCCGGATAGGGGCGTTCATAAGTACCAGCATACATGAAATAGTGACGCAATAAATAACCACCACCGAGTACCAGCACTGCCGCTAACACAACGGGTGCTGCGCTATTCCATCCCTTAGTGATCCCTCTGAATTCAATCAAAAAGGGCACGATGAGGCCAAATCCAATAAAGCCAACAATCCAACCCATGTCATCCCACAAAATGGCCGCAGTATGACGTGCGGATTCAAGACCGTAAGTCGTAAAGTGGAAGAACACAAAAATAATCAACAACTCTATGCCGATGAGGATGACATCCGTGCGCTCATAAAAAACCCGCAGTTCATGATCTTCTTCTTGTTTAATCGCCAAATAAAGCACCAATAACAGAAAAGCCATCGCGGTCGAAAAGGCCGATATGATAAATAGCAGCGGTACCCCCGGATTATGCCATAAAGCAACGGCTGGGAAAGATTGCAATAGCAAACCTGTATATAAAACCGTACCAATACCATTAATGATGGCTAACCAACCGATGAGATTATGGAGAAATGGAGGAAACTTACCTACCCAGGCAAACCAGCCCAGGATAGTTCCAACCACTGGCATCTTAGTCCAGAAATCGGTTTTCAACATGTAAGGCAAGCTATAAACGATACTCCAAACCATCATCCAAACGATGAATTGGGTGCCCCAGGCAATCCAAGCATCAGGTTTAGTCACCAGAATCATAGGATTCAGTACATGGATGACCGCCCAATAATCCAGCAGGTGAATAAACAACATCAACGATCCCACACTCAACATGGCAAATGATGAGAGATTTGCCCATATCACCAAGTCTTTATGGGGTTTGATGTACATGTTGGTCAGACAACTGATGACAACAAGCGCTCCGCCTAAACCGCCTAAGAACAGATAAATGGCGATCCACCATGTCCAAACATCTTGTGTTGAATAAAACATGCCTTCCATTAGGTTGTCCTCTCTATGTCGCTGATATAATAAACATTGGGTCTGGTACCCAAATGAGCCATCAGAGGTTTAGCCACCCCACTTTTGACCAATTTAGCCACTTCATCTTTGGGATCATTCAGATCACCAAACAGCCGTGCTGAACCTACACAGGTTTCTACACAGGCCGGTTTGAGCCCTCTCATGACACGATGGGCGCAGAAGGAACATTTATCCACGCTGGGACGACTGCGGTGGTGTAGTTCACCATAAAATTCCTTGCCTTGTTCCACATCATCGTATGTCACGTCGAAGCGGGCATCATAAGGACAGGCCATTGCACAGGCACGACAACCCATACAAAGTTCATCGTCCACCATCACAATACCATTATCCAGTTTATAGGTCGCACCCGTTGGGCAAACGCTCATACAGGGCGGGTTATCACAATGGTTACAGAGACGCGGGAAAAAACGGCGCCGTATTAGTTCATCGGTATCGCCAATTTCCATATCGTGAACATAAGTACGCCACTTATTCTCCCAGACGGGCGTTTGATTCTCCATCGCGCAAGCTGCCATACAGGCATTACAGCCGACGCAAGTATTTAGGTCAATGACCATCGCATAATGTGGTGTCTTAGCCATAATCGGTTTTCTCCTTTTATCTCATTAGGCCTTAGCAATACGGATGGTAAATTCCTGAGAACGGAATCCCGCC
>LUTY01002573.1 GCA_001640045.1 Candidatus Thiomargarita nelsonii
TAGTCCATAAACCCTCACCACGAAAAATTACAGTTCCTGATAAAAAATCTTTGAGCAGCTCGTTGGAGGCCCTCTTAGCACATCTATCACAAGATGAAAATTTTCACAATGCCGTTTTGGCAGATAAGCAAGGTATGCTAATTGCGGCGGCTGATAATAATGAAGACTGCGAAGATTTGGCGGCCATAGCTGCAATGTTTGATGATTTAATAAAAAAAATCCCTCAGACTCTTCTTGTCAGTACGATTCAGCAACTCAAGGTGGTTGACGAAAATGGAGTAACCATCACTGTTCAATCTTTTCAGGTTGCCTCAGAGCAATTGTTTATTGTGTCGTTGACTGTGGGAGCAGAGCCAAATCAAGCGATGATTGCGTGGCTGATAAATGAAGTGTCGATTCTTGTTGATAAACTCAAATAGGCTTATTTGGGGGATAAAAACACCACCTCCCAATCAGCCTCGACTAAGTCTTTGGTTGTTGTGTCAACTCCTAAGAAACGCTGAGATGGACATAGGCAAGAAAAACAACCCATACAGTCATCCGAGCGAGAAACTTTAGAAGCGCACACTTCATCATCATCGTTTAAAGAAGATAATCTTGCTACATGCCGCTCGTGTCCATCAGCATATACTTAGCACGGGCACAATTTGCCCAAAAAAGTTGAGTTTGTGGCCTTGTTCAGCATAGTTCTTTTTTAACGAGATGTGTGTCTAAGAGATATTTTTTTTTCATTTTTCTTGTTGGTTAATATCAATGTCACCTAGAGCATCCCGAAATTCTTGAATACCTTTTTGTAATACGGCATCTATTTCAGGGGTAATGGGTAATCTATCTGATAAACGTTTTGCTGCTTCTGCCCATCTTCCTTTTTTGATTGTTTCGGTTGTTTCATGAACATTAAAACCAAGTACCTGAAGAATCTCTTCAGGATATTTTTTCTCGTCAAAAACTTGAGGATTATTTTTTAATAAAATTATAAGAGCTTGACGGACATTATCAGTATTTTCTGCGGATATTCCTTCCACTTTTAATCCCAGAATTAAAACTGAATATTCTTTTAATTTTTCCATGTTTTTCAAAAAAAAGTTTACATATGACATTAATTCTAACATTTGAGCGCAAAACTTTCCAAAAAAAGTTTTTTGAGCCTCTCAAATATCAAGAATGAAGTGTCGATTCTTGTTTGTTGGTAAACTCAAATAGGCTTATTTGGGGGATAAAAACACCACACATACTTCTTTTCTGGAACATGGAATTGCAACATGACGATAGTTTACCCCACTGTAAGCCCCAATAAGCCCTGCCCAAAAATCGTGAAACAGTTGACATAATAAAGCATTGCCCGGCTTTTCTGTCGTCTCATTTTCTACAATCCGAAACAGGCTACAGGGTGCAAAGGTGAAATTGATATTTCCATCCTGAATCTCAAACTCAAAGTCGAAACTGTGACGAAACCGCTGCTGTAATCGCTTGAGTCTGTCTGCCAGTTCCCGTTCCTCAAACACCTCTGGTATATGCGAAGCTGCCAGTTTACCAGCCCGATCTCCAAGTTTTCTTATTCCACGCCCCATATTAAACTTAATGGCTTTGGAGAGCGACACTAAAGTCATGGAGACATCTTTGTATGCTTCCTCCCAATCAGCCTCGACCAAGTCTTTGCTTGTTGTGTCAACGCCTAAGAAACGCTTTACAAGGGAGATATTTTCATCAATTCTATAGAATGGGCGTTGCATATCCACATCACTTATCTTGATGCACTGAGAGGGACATAGGTAATAACAAGAAAAACAACCCATACAGTCATCCGAGCGAGAAACTTTCGCCATTTTATGGCCAGTTTTCGGATTATTAACACGATCAAAAACTTTTACCGGGCATTCGTCCACACACATTGAACACCCTCGACAATTCTTCTCGTCGTTTATTATTTCTACGGTTGGCATGGACTGTTACCTCTTAGCTGTACGAATAACTTCACCTTGACGACGAATAACCACGTCCAGTTTCATATCACCAATACGGTGAGTCGCACAAGAAAGGCATGGATCATAGCATCGTACACCAAACTCAATGCCATTGAGGAGGAGATTATCATCGGGTTGATTCAAATATTTTTGAGCTGACATTGCTATGGTGTCGTTAATCGCTTTGATGTTCTGTTGAGTTGCAACGATGAGATTAATATCGTTCACAATGCCACTTTCATCTACTTTGTAATCGTGTATGAGAACACCGCGTGGAGCCTCAATAATGCCAATACCGCGTTGACCGTTTTGAAAATTGCCGGTCGGTTGTGTTCTGACATCTTTAGAACATATCTCATCATTATTGAATAGTTCTACAAGTTTTTCTGTCGCGTAAAGCATTTCAATTAAGCGTGCATAGTGGTACAGCACCGTTTGGTGGCATGGGAAACCGCCCATTTCACGGAGCGCTTGAAGTTCGGTATTAGCTAATGGGGTATCAATCTGGTCACAGCAATTGAGTCTGGCGAGTGGTCCTACACGATAGGGGACTTCTTTACCATCTTGAGTCTGGCAGAAAACAAACTTGGCATAAGAATGTGGGTCGGTTTTTTCAAATAGGTAATTCTCCCACTGTTCTTCAGGGAACTCAAAATATGAGTTATCAATTCCCCTGAGCCGAAGATTTCCTTGATAAAAATCTAAGCTGCCATCCGTGTTTACCAACCCCATATAATGTGTCGGTAATTCAAGCGATTGAAGCAGATTTTTTTGTGGAAATAGCACTTGTTTAAACTCTTCAAGCAATGCCTGCGCTAATGTAACCGCTTCTTCTGCTTTCGGTTTCAATGAATCACGTTGAGTCTCACTGAGAGGACTCGCAACTCCGCCAGCAACCGCAGAAACAGGGTGAATGCCTCGTCCCCCAAGGATTTCCGTAATATAGGTACTAATCGCCCTCAATCGTAGTGCCCTTTTGGCGAGTTCAGGGTTTGTATCGATCAAACCAACAATATTGCGTTTTGCTGATTCGGCATCTACCCCTAACAACAAATCTGGACCGGCTAAAGCAAAAATATGGATGCCATGAGAATGGATGTAGCCAGCTAAATTCATGGCTTGGCGCAACAACACGGCCGCCGGTGGAGGAGTCACTCCGAATATATTGTCCACCGTTTTAGCCGATGCGAGGTGGTGGGAAACTGAACAAGTTCCACAAATACGCGGCATAATCAAAGGCATCATCTCTATTTGGGTACCTTGCATGAAAGTCTCCCAACCTCGAAAGTCCATCACCTTGAAAATGGAACTGGTCACCTGGTTGTTGTCATCGATATCTATTTCAACACTGGCATGGCCCTCAATGCGAGTGAGGGGATCAACTTTTATAGTACGAGCCATTATTCAATCTCCTTTTTCAACATTCTGACTTTGTTGTACCCACTTACGCAACAAAGAAGTCGGTTTATGGCGGAATATTGGCGAAACCATAGCATAAGCATAGTGAGTTTTCGCCTGCTTTTTAATTTCATTAATTATATCCTCTTTTGGGATATTGGTTAGGTGAGCCATTCGCTCTGCCACCAGAGTCCATATATCCATTTGAGGTTCAAGGATGACCGGCATTGAGGGTCCACCACAGGCGAAGCAAGGAACACCAGCAGTTGGACAAGGCGCTTTGCGACATCGATCCAAGGCGACCGAACCAAAGCAAAGACACCCCTGGGAAAGAAAACAGAGATGGGAATTGAATTTGACTTCATAGCTCCGACGAATGGTTGTAATATCTGTTTTTTCCATATTACGCGAACACTCAGCGCAAACGTTCTGTTGTCCAATTTTGGGTACCCTACCTTGTAGCAAACCGCGTAGTCCCTCAATAATAAAAGCGGGATGAGGCGGACAGCCTGGCATGTAGATATCGACATCTATTTCTGAATCAAGGGTACGACTCTCATCAAGAAGTTGAGGTACATGACAGGGCGATTCTGTAGTACGGGTAGTCGGATTTTTAATAAACGATCTGTCTAAAAGTTCTTTTGTCGTATGTGCATATCCCCCCCCATGAGGGCCGCCGTAAACAGGGCAAGTACCGAAGGCAATGATTGTCTCACAACTTTCACGCATTGCATGAGCCGCCTTGATATCGTGTTCAGTGCGAATTGAACCGGTAATCATACCAATATCGGCAGACACATACTCTTTAGTATCCAACAAAATGGGAAGCCGTACTAACTCGACTTCATCTTTCAAAACTTTGGGTAAGTCTTCGTGCAGATCAGCAAAGGCCACTTCGCAACCAGAACAGCCAGATAGCCACTCAATAGAAAGTTTTGCTTTTGGCATATTGTTTCCCCCCTTCCCTTTCCTTCCCTTCAATCGTAAATTTTCAAATTCAAAAGGCAAGCATTCTCACCTGCATGGATAATGCCAAGGTGAGTTTTGGCACCATAAATCTTTTCAAACAAGCCCGAAAAAAGACCGTGCTTTATTTGGCACAATGCTTTTCCTTGTGGAAAACCATAGCGAAACAGGGTGCAACGCACAATACAATTTTCAAATGGCAACCTAATTTCTTTGTAACCATTATGCTGGGTTACAAAGTCATGTCCCTGCTGCTGGTAATTAACATCAAAGGGCCAGTTAATATCCATTTTTTCCATTTCTTCCTTTACCGCATCCAATGTTGCGAAGAGATCATTTTCTTTCCTAGCCACTTTATGTTGCGAGCCAACTCTTTTGCCAGCTTGGAAACAAACAACTTTCGCACTTCGACCGGTTACGGTTTCCAAGCCATCGGACACCGCACCTAAAAACATCATCAAGCCTTGTACTCGTTGCTTATATTCTGTCTCTTGTGAATGAGTATTCATTGTCATTTTCCTATAGATGTTATGTGGTTACGTTGCCATGCCTCGATTTCCATATCCAAAATCGCCACCACTTGTTGGCAAGCCGCTTTTTCGGTTTTATCGTCAATACCGTTGGTTTCTACGATAATCAACAAAATCCGCTGGGGCATCTTTTCCTGAAATAGCCGTTTTGCGACTGCCAACGTTTCCAAAGGGCCAATTTGGTGTACACTGGTTACATCCATAGTCTGAGTATCTAAATTGGGTTCCATCACGCAGATTTCCCCCGGCGGCTTACCTTGAAAACATGCATCCACCACGATCATAAGTTCTTGGCTATGAAGATGATCTAAAAGGGCAAGGCCTCCACTGCCAATGTCACAGAGTTCCACTTCAGGGCCATAACGCTCCTGAATCATAGAGAGTACCTCTGGACCGATCCTGTCATAAGAAATA
>LUTY01002563.1 GCA_001640045.1 Candidatus Thiomargarita nelsonii
AGGGCGCATGACAAAGATAATCATCTGCAACACATTTATTTTGAAGCGGATGAAAAAAAAGTCGTCAAACTTTATGCCCTGCTCAGAAACTTTCAAAGCTGTCAACTCGCCTTTTTTAAGGTGCCATCAGATAAGCCGGCTTTTACCATTACCATCAATCCCGCTGAAGCACAGCCAGGGAGCCCTTTATTATTGAAGCAGTGGTCCAAAAACCGCAATCTCTTTTTCGCAGGATATGCCGAAAAAGAGATTGATAGTCATTTGTTAAAATTGTGGTCAAAATTGGCTGCAAACCTTTATGAAGGTGACACGAACGCTTTTCAGCCAGAGCCTCAAGCTCGGAGAAATCTGCGGAATGAATTAAGTGCTTTTTCTCTCTTTTCTGGAGAAGCCGCTATTCAGGAAACGCTCCAGCAACAACTATTGACTGGTGTGAAGACTCAACAACCCGCCAAGGAAAGCTTGCAAGCGCTTGAAGGCCCCAAAGTGCCATCACATCCTTTTGCCAAAATGTTAGAAGGCAAGCCCGGTGGCATTTTACCTATTGCCAATTTAGTGCCGCCAGATCGTTATTTTGTCCATATTGATGACACGCACAAAGTCTTGGCATGGCTTGAGCAAATTGCGAAAACGGGCTCACAAATTGCGGGCTTACAAAAACAGACTTATCTTAAGCATAATCTGATTAATCGTTATCTTGGACGTTTGCATTTATCTTATGATCTGGCTAAGCATTTGGCGAATCAGGTTAAACAGATGGCTTTATTTGGACCCGATTTGTTTTTGACAGAGGGCTCTGAAATCACCCTGATTTTGGATACAGGGCATTCGCCTTTATTTAATTTTATAATGGGTATCGCGTCAGGGCATGAGGGCGTACAAGCTTATGGGAGTGACAATCCAGCTTTTTTTGCTCAACATGAGCAATGGCTTATTTTATCGACCAGTCGTACTGAAGCGGCAATGGCTTTGGCACTTGCCAAAAACGAGGCTGATGAAAGCTTGGGGCAAAGTGCAGAATTTCGCTATATGTTAGCCCATTTGCCGAAGCCTGAGAAAACTCAAGGACTTTTGGTGTATTTGTCAGATCCTTTTATACGGGCAATGGTGGGTGCTAAAATTAAAATTGCCCAATATCGTCGTCATCAAGCGAAAGCACGTTTACATTTAGTCACAGCTGGCAGTTTATTGTATCAAATGGATCAGGGCAAAGTCGCTGACTTAGCAGAATTGCTAAGCTTGGGCTATGTTAAAAAAGAGTGGCTACAGTCTTGGGAAGGTGATGAAATTACATTGGATGAAGCGGGCATTCCTCATTCTCGTTTATATGGGACTTTGGCACAGTTGACTCCGATCAGTGAATTGTCTATTGAAACGATTAGCATTGGAGAGCGTGAAGCTTATCGTGCTTATGTCAGGAATTATTCCCGATTTTGGCGTACTTTTTTTGATCCAATCGGTATTCGCATTACTGTTAATAATCCATTGAGAATCGAAACCTTAATTTTACCTTTGGTTCAAAATTCGATATATCGAAATATTCAACAGGTGATTGGGGGTCAACCAGTCACAATGGAGTTGCCCGATTTGATGCCCAAACCGGTAACGACTTTGTCCTTTAAGTTGTCCACCCAAGCTAAAGCGATGCTGTCACAGACAATGAGCAAACGCCGAGATGATCTGGCGTTGGCTTCAGAACTGATAGAACAGCTTGGTAATAGTTTACAGATCGCTTTTTATGACAATGATCCGCTTGTTGCATTGGGATCAGCCGATCTGATTGGTGGGTTTTCTGGGCAATGGTTGGGGCGTGCCAGCAATTTTTTTTCTCTCGCTTTGTTGGGTTCCATGTTGACACAGCCGACTGCTGTCTTTGTTGAGCTTAAAAATCCAGACAAGTTAGGAACGCTGGAACAACAAGGCTTGTTTTTTGAGGATTTGTTGTGGGAAACCTCCTCGTTTTTGACGCAAAAGCTGCATCTGTTGACCGGAGAAAAAGAGAATACTTGGGTTTATACTTATAATTTTGAAGGTGTTATTCGCCTTCATCTTTATTTGAAAGTGATTGACAATTATTTGGTGATCAGTAATCAGAATATGGATTTTAGCCAGGTTCAGCAAGGCGTTAAAGCAAAACCGGCGAATGCGCGTATCCACATTTTGCCTGATCAGATTCAAAAAATGAAACCGGAGTTACATTTGCACCATTTGCAAAATCAACAGGCGGCGGCGATGAAAGATATTGGGCGATTAATGCCTTTTTTGTTGATGGGTGCAGAAAACCCTGAGCAAGCGAGTGAGAATTATGCGCGTGTTTATGGCCGGCAATTGGTGTTGTCTGAAAACGAGGAATGGTATTGGGATCCAATTGAGCAGTATTTGGAAAATAGTCTTTTTGGTTCGCCTGGATTGGCTAAGTTGCCACATTTTCTGCCCTCAAACAGTCCCTTTGAAAAGTTGAAAGCGTTTGATTTGCGTTTTCTATTTGAGGAAGAAGGGGCTAGGGTGATTTTGAATGTGACTCAATAAGGCGATAAATCGTCTACTACGAGCCTTTTTTGTCGCAGTGGTGAGGACAACGAATGT
>LUTY01002564.1 GCA_001640045.1 Candidatus Thiomargarita nelsonii
ACTATCAATGGGTAATTGGCACTGGGTTTCTGTGTTGTCAATGGAACCACAATGGCTGTTCTTACCTTGGATAACGCCTGCCGTTGCATAATTAAGCAAGGTCTTGCCGCGCCTTGTTGTTCATGTCCTTCGGTGGGTGATAATCTGACTCGGTGAATAGCACCACGATTTAAGATCAAAATGTGCCTCCTTGTCCTACTATATCACTATAATCTTGCATCCCTTCTTCAGCTTCGGCGATTTCTGCTTGTGTATTGAGCTTCGCGGCTTCGGCTTCTATTTTGGCATCCATTTGGGCGCGTAACATTTGTATCAATGCAATTTCGATCAGTGCCGAACGATTGGGGTATTCGGATTTTTTAACTAAATTATCTACCTTTACCAGTAGCGATAAAGGTAGAGTAGCACTGATTTTTGCGTGCTTGGTTTGTTTTATCATCTTTTATGCTCCTAATTTAGAGCATAAATTATACTACTTTTGGTATTCTTAATGCAATAAATTAAGGCGATAAAAGAAAAATTTGGAGTGTCCGCTGCAGGAGTCCAAGATTTATCTTGGACATCCAAAATAAATTTTGGACTCCATTTCAGTCGCTAAAAACCGCGTACTGTCCCACTTGACAGCGATTGTTGCGTAATTGAGATAATATTTCTTCGGGTTCAGGGAGTTGGGGTTGCACACGCGCCAATAATTTGTGCAAGCCTGTCGGAACCTCGCGACATAATATGACGACGAAATTTTCACTGCCAAGCGGTGGCTCAATTTCCATTGGGGGCAGCATGAGCGGAAATTGGCGTACAATTAATGGATCTTGATATTCGCTTAATGGATACAAAAACTGTAATTCTCCATTCGCCCCTAGACTAAATAATGTCAGGGCGTTTAATTTTTCCTTACCAGAGCCGAGACTAAAATGTAAAAACTCTCCTTTTTTATGCAGCCCATCTCCTTCGCGCAAGCTGATGTGAATCGGAGAAAGGCGCATGTCAAATTGTGTTTCTAAGGTTTTTAGGAGACGCGCTTTGTCTATCACTGGTTGCCAATCCTGAGTCGCGCTTCCGGTGGTGATTTTGTCGCCGGTATGGTTGAATACTGTTGTTTGTCTGTTTTTGATTACAAAGCGTAATTCAAATGCGGTGTTGACGAGCTGTATATGTTTTAAGCCATCAGGCATTGTTCCATTTTGTACGCTAATCGCAATATCAGGTGTTTTGGTTTGTCGCTCTGGGTACGGCGGTTTTTGAGCTAAGTTAAATACGGACAGTTTGTCTGCGCGAGGCAATATTTTGGGCTTTTGTAAATGGTTCATTTGTTTGGTCACTTTTTCATTTAAAAAGCTTTCTAGTTCGTTACGTTCTAAACGCCCATTTTGGTTGCCATCGGCTTTGCCTGTTATGGCTTGGGCAAAAAACCAGCTTAATGCGCCATGATGTTTGTTGTCTAATATGGTTTCCGGCACTTGTAAGCTGTCATTATCGACTGCCGTAATCAGGGTGACATGGGGATGAGGCTTAGTTTCTTCGCTTTTGGGCAGTGTGGGGAATGCGGGCGGGGCATCTGGTTGAATAGGCCAAATTCCTGCGGAGCGAAATCGTCCCAGTGGTTGCGTAGTAGAACGTACCATGCCACTGGAATGGCAAGCGTCAATAAGCACTAAGATTGTGTATTCACTGGCTTTTTCAAAAAGACCATAGAGTTCGTCGTCGCTAATGCGCCCTTGGTTGGGCTGTTTGGGATTAAAGTCATGGAAGAGCAGGGTTTCATCGTTGCCATCTTTTTCTCCAAGGGGTGCCATATCGGGTTCTTGTCCGCCGTGTCCAGCAAAAGTGAGTATTAATGTATCCCCCGGCTTGGCTTGTTTTAGCAGGTTTTGCCAAGCTTGAATAAAAGCTACGCGAGTCGCTTGGGCATCGAGTAAGATTCGTTCATCGGGCAATTGCACTCCGGCTTGGCGCAAGGCTTTTTTTAATAATGTGGCATCATTGACGGCGCCTGCTAAGTTGAGCACTTTGGGGGCTTTATAGTGGTTGATACCGATGACTAATGCATGTTGTGTTTGCGATTTGAGTCTTTGCAATCCGCGTTTTTGCAGTGGCTCAGCTTGGACTGTGAGGCTTAAAGCTAACAGTGTTAAAATGATTTTTTGGTATAGAGGGTTGTTCATAATTACTCCATTGTTGAGCATTAGTTGTACTCATAACCCATTGCGACAAAAACTTTATATAGTTTTTCAGATAAATAATTTCACACTGGGGCAACCACAAGGAATTGCCCCTACAATACTGCATTATTTATCTGAACATCTATAGGTTGACATGATTTTCAATCTCAGTTAATATTCACAATCCTGATAACTGATAACTAACAATGCACATTATACGCTATTTAATTTTAGTCACACTATTTATTTCATTGTCTCAACCAGAATGGTTTGGAGAAAAAGCAGTTTATGGCAGAAAAAAAATTAGAAACTGAAATTGCAGAAATGCTTAGAGAACAGTTTCGTAACCGTAAAATTGAAAATGTACCGGAGCATATTAGCAGGCTTTGCACGGCAAGGGATGTGTTTGATAAAGTTTATGATT
>LUTY01002565.1 GCA_001640045.1 Candidatus Thiomargarita nelsonii
TCAGCCGCTTTGCTCAAATCATCCCCAGATCCCTGACTCTTAGTCAGGATAGGCTCATAGCTATCCCATTGTTTCTTTACAAGTTTCAACTGCTCACGGATAGCAGGATTTTCTGTTTTGGGCAATCCTCGTTCGCCATCGCCGTCTAAAAGCCCAGTCAGTGTGCGTTTAAAGCTACGCACTGTTTTTGCCAGTTCCTTTTTGTTGTGATCTGGCTCAATACCGATTGCCACTAGCAACAGCTCCTTAGTCATCTTCTGCGTCAGCATCCGTTGTTTGCCAGCCAAGTTCAGGGTCTTCGCCATCCCATATTCTAGGGTAGAACCGCTCTCTCTTTCGTACATATTCACCGCTTCGTTCATCTCATTCAACAACGGCAGATTCTGCTTAGCGATCTCTGTCAACACGGCTAGGGACGTATTTCCCATCAGCACAGCGTCCACATTGATCCTGAACTTGTTCCACAGCTCAACAACCTTGTAGAGTTGTTGCTTAATGGCAGGCTTCTCTGTCTCGACCAAACCCAATTCTGAATCGCCCTCGATCAAACCTATTAGCGTCTGATTAAAAAGAGCAGCCGTCTCGCAGAGATTTTTTTTGTTATCATCACGGTCAATGTTCTTGGCGATAAGCAGGATTTCCTTGCTCATTTTTTGGGTGAGCATCCGTTGCTTGCCTGCCAAGTCAATGCTCATCAGCATCTCTTTATTGGTAGCAGCGCCTGCCGAATTAAGTAGGTACACATAAATCTTTTACTGTGGGGAAGTTTTGTTTCGGGAAATCCGCTCCGCTCCATTCCCGAAACAACTGAATAATATCATTCTGAAAATTCTTTCATTCTGCCAATTCAGACCTGTGTATTTGCTGCGCCTTCACCGCTTGGCCAGGGCGCAAGTTTTCATTACCGAGCAGCACAATGCGCTCACCGGGCTGTATCTTGTTGCTCAAAATCTCCACCCAGTCGCCCTGATGTCTGCCCGTCTCAATCGTGAGGGGAAAGGCTTTTAACATGCCATCTTTCTCCTTTACTTGCCAGACCAATTGATTGCCATCGCTTTTGGTGATAATGGCATCGCGTGGTAGCATGAGCACTGTCGCACTTTCTGGCTCATTGAGTTCAATCCAAATCTGTGCGGACATGCCGGGTGCCAAGTGCCGCTTAGGGTTTGGAATATCGAGCAAGAGGGGAAAACTACGTGAGTTCTCGTTGCCAAGGGCGATACGCGCTAACACACGACCGGTGAACTCGCGCTCCCTGATGGCATCAAAACGTATTCGCGCCTTGCTGCCAGTGGTAACTAAGGGGAAATAGCGCTGCGGCAGCAATACCCGCAGGCGCAGGACGGGGTTGAAAATTGAATTTTATATATTATTTCTTTAATCAAAAGCCGTAGAACACACCCTACACTCGCTTATAGACTCACATCAGGAGTGCAAGGCGTACCTTGCACAAAAATTGGTAATGTGTTTTAATCTTTGTCCACCCTCAACACCGAGGAAAATTTTGTGTCATGTTATTAATAATTTTTAAAAGACATTTTTGTCTTCAATATGTTAGGAGATAAACTTGGAAAACAATCAGTCAGATAATAGTGGTGGGGAGCTGGTTCTCAAGGCTGGGCTGATCATCCGCGATAATTATCGCTTGGAAAAAGAGATTGGCGAAGGTAGCATGGGGGAGGTTTGGAAAGCCACCGACTTGATTCAGGCAGACGGAAAATCACGTAATCCTTTTGTGGCTATCAAGTTTTGGAGTCAAGATTTTAAGCAACATCCTGATGCGCTAAAAGTCATGGTGCGTGAATTTCACCGTTATGAGATGTTGTTGCATCCTAACATCGTCCGGGCTTATCTATTAGATCGCATTGACAATACCGTTTTCATAGTGATGGAATTTCTGCAAGGCATTCCATTAAAAGAGTGGATTAAAAAGCACCCAAACGGCATCCCCCTTGAAGAAGCTAAACATATCATTCTGAATATGGCGAACGCGCTTTCATACGCTCATAAAGAGGGACTTGTACATTTAGACTTTAAACCCGCTAACGTTTTTTATGAGACTGAGCAGAAGATTGCAAAAGTCATTGATTTTGGAATTGCGCGACTTTTGGATAAGGAAGAACGGGATAAAACCCTATTTGATCCGGGTAGCTTGGATGCATTAACTGATGCTTATGCCAGTTATGAAATGCTATCAAATTCAAAAGACCCCGCTCAGCGTGACGACATTTATGGATTAGCTTGCGTGACTTATAAGTTACTGTCAGGAAAACACCCCTTTGGTAATAAAGACGCGCAAGAGGCGAAAAATCAAAACCTATCTCCCGATCCTATTGAGGGCTTGAATAATGAACAAAATGAGGCACTATTGCGTGGTTTAGCTTTTGATCGAAAAGATAGAACACCGACGGTTGATGAATTTTTAGCAGACCTTGACCTTTTTCCAAAAAAGAAGCCATCGAATCCTGTAGCTGTGGACGTGGCAAGTAATAGTCGTTTTCAAAAATCACCCTCTACTAAAGAAAAACCCTGCACTAAAGATAATAAAGATAAAAAAACTTGGTTTTGGTCATTTGTCGGAGTT
>LUTY01002566.1 GCA_001640045.1 Candidatus Thiomargarita nelsonii
TCGACACATCTTTATATCAAGCAGTACAACCACACTTCACCGCCGCCCCCCTAATCTGGTGCAAGGTACGCCTTGCACTCCTCATAGCCAGACTCAGGAGTGCAAGGCGTACCTTGCACTCATAAGGAATCATTTATGACAAAAACAGCTTCAATCATTTGGTTAGTATTATGCACGCTTGCTTTTTTCATTGGCTACAACTTACATCCCCAAACTTCAGAATCCACCACATCTACTGCATCCCCCGCTAAAACTTTTCATTGGAAAATGGTCACCACTTGGCCCCCTAATTTTCCGATTTTTCAGACTGGCGTAAAACCATTGGCAAAAGATCTTGAAATGTGGCTGGTTTAATAAAAAAATTGAAAGCGTTGATGATTTAAGAGGTCTGAAAATGCGTATCCCCGGCTTGGGTGGTAAAGTGTTGGCAAAGGCTGGCGGGACTCCGATATTGTTGTCCGGTGGCGAAGTTTATACGGCGCTAGAACGGGGTACGATTGATGCCACCGAATGGGTAGGACCTTTCCACGATGAACGCTTAGGATTGTATCGCGCCGCAAAATATTATTATTATCCGGGCTGGCATGAGCCAGGTACGACACTGGAATTGATTGTCAACAGCAAAGCATGGGCTGAGTTGCCAGAGGATTTGCGAAAAATCGTCGAAATCGCAACACATTCTATTAATCAACAAATCTACATTGAGTTTGAAGCTTTCAATATCAAAGCCTTACGAGAACTTAAAGAGGAACACAATGTCGAAGTGCTCGCCTTTCCGCCCGACGTTCTCAAAAAACTCAAGCATTTGACGATTGAGGCGTTGGATGAAGAGGCGGCTAAAAGTGCGCCTTTTAAAATGGTGTACGAGGCTTATAAAAAGTTTCAAGCCGATAATGCGGCGTGGCATGCGATTTCTGATGATGCCTATAGCAGAGCCTTACAACAGTAAGGGTGAACAGGCGTTTTTCTCGTTCCCAGGCGCCAAAAGAAGCCAAGACTTTAAAATCTTTACCTAAATATTTTTCGATGGTTTTGGCTTTAGCAGGAGATTCAACGACAACTAATTTACTCACGATTGTCCTCTTTTTTTAAGATGTTCCCAAGTAAGTAACAGAACAGCGGGGTTGCCAAAACCCCGCAGTTCGAACTGGTAGTCACGACTTGTCTTTTATTCGCGCATAGAGACCGCCCGGTTGGACAGCCACCAGTCCGCGCAGTTCAAGTATTAAAAGCATGGACGAAATTTCTCCCGCCGTCAATCCACTTTGTTCAACTAAATTGTCAATCGAGCTGGCGCCAGTTTCTAAATAGTCTAATAAACGCGCATATTCGCTATCCAAATCGCTGGTTTCCGCCGCCGGTTCTGTGTTGGCAGTTGAATTGCTAGGCGATTTGGGTGCTATCTCCGTTGAATTGGTAGACGATTTGGGATTTTCAATGGCGGGGGGAATTGGGCGATAAATCTTTAATTCTTCAAGAATATCGGCAGCCGTTTCCACCAATTTGGCGCCCTCTTTTATTAATTGGTGGCACCCCTTTACTAAGGGATTATGAATAGAGCCTGGAATGGCAAAGATTTCACGCCCCTGCTTAGCCGCATGGCGGGCTGCGTATCGCGCTCCGCTGCGTTCAGGGGCTTCGACAACCAAGGTGCCTAAACTCAAGCCACTAATAATACGGCTACGGAGTGGAAAATGCTCACGTCTCACGGCTGTGCCGAGCGAAAATTCCGATATGAGTGCCCCGGTTTCAATAATTTTATGGGCCAGTTCACGGTGTTGTGGCGGATAAACCCGATCTAAGCCTGTGCCGGCGACAGCGATGGTTTTACCCGTACCCGCTAAGGCACCCCAATGGCTGGCACCATCAATGCCCAATGCCATGCCACTGGTGATGGTGAAGCCTTGATGAGATAAATATTCGGCAAATTCTCGGGCCGTCTTTTCACCTTCAGGGGTGGGATGACGTGTCCCGACTATCGCCAGTTGTTTACTGGCGAGTAATGTACAGTCGCCGCGTACAAATAAGATTGGGGGAGCACTATGAATTTCGCGCAACAGAGGGGGATAGTCTGGATGCTCTAGGGTTAGTAAATGATTGCCCGGTTGTGCTAACCATTGCATATCTTTTTCGATGGCCTGCCAGTTAGGAGCTTGCAGATAATTAAGCAATGCCCCTTTTATCTTAAAAGCTTGCCATTCAGAGAGACCCGCCTCAAACACGCTACGCGGATCTCCAAAATGTTTGATCAGACGTACAAAGTTGACTGGCCCAACGCCTGGGGCACGCGCTAAAGCCAGCCAGTATTCTTCTTCAGGGTGTTTTTGGCTCAAGGGATACCTACTAATAGTGGTTAAAACATGTAAATTTGCAATTCTTTAATAATATCTTCAGCACTTTCCACCAATTTAGCCCCTTCTTTTATCAATTGATGACAGCCTTTTACCAAGGGGTTATGAATCGAGCCCGGAACAGCAAACACTTCACGCCCTTGCTCCATTGCAAAGCGTACAGTGTGTAGCGCAGTGCTACGCACAGGGACATCAATAACCAGTGTGCCTAAACTTAAACCACTGACAATTC
>LUTY01002567.1 GCA_001640045.1 Candidatus Thiomargarita nelsonii
CAGAAATATAAGACAGCGGATGTCCAAGATAAATCTTGGACTCCAAACCATTGAGCTACAGGTAATGCTTAATTTCAGTCGCCGTTGCAATACCATGCGTTTCACAAAACTGTGCGGCATCCGTTCTAAAACCGCCTAAGGACAAACAAGCGGATAAGATTATTTTTTCTGGAAACGATTTCCGATAAACTTCAACTTTTTCTTGAAAATCCTCGACAATATTTAAACTGGTTTTTTCTTGCGTCTTTTTGACTTCAACCAAAATCTCTCGTCCACATTTTGATGACGCTACGATGTCAATTTCCATCTCTTTACCATCGTCGCGTTGAAACGAAGTAACGGAGCTTGCGACGTTCATTTTTATTCGTTCTCTCACATTGATAATATTCAAGCGGGTGTTATCCGTCACATTTTGGAAAAACTCAGAGAGCGCAAAGCGTTTTTTACTCCGAAAAGCGGTCGCTAACAAGTGTTCGCCAACGATACCAGCGTAATGATTGAGTTTGCCCTGTAATGAGCGGTTTTTCGCCTTCAATTCTTGAATTTTATCACTAAATTCTTGGGGAAAATTGGGCGCAAAGCCCTCAATTTCTTCTTCAAAACGATGACGCAAAACCAAATTGAGGGTACCATCCTGTAATCCCCTAAATTGGATATCGGAAGTCCCTTTGTCAATCACATCCACTTCCGATAAAATGACCAAAATCCGTTGAATTTCAACCACACTCAAATCTAGGTGCAATTTATCTTTAAGTTGTTGTGGTGTCCAATAACGATCCGCATATTTGTTTAAATGGAGCAACATTTGTTTGCTCTGTTGTTCACCATTAATACGTTGCAGAGTTTTTTCCAGATATTCTCCCCAATTTAAAAACATCTCGGCACGGCGATCGGAAATTTCATAGTTGACAGTGTTGATAACTCCTTCTGTCGTAGAAAGTTTTTTGCCCTCATAATCACTTTGAATCACACAAGAAATGAAAAAGGGATCAGCCATGCACAATTCATTAATTTGAACCGCCGTTTCGTTAGTAATCGCCTCTTGATAGAATTCCGCATATTTGTAAACGACTTGTAAACCCTCTTCATTGGTCAGATAGGGAGAAAAATAGGTAGGTTTAAGTCGTCCCGCTTCCAAATATTGATGAATCACACTGAGCAACCAGCCCGCATAAGAACCCGTCACCAGCATGGGGGCGATTTTAGATTCAGAATGGTAATGAAAACTGCCAGCTAAGGTTTCGTCTGGTTTACCTTCACACTTTTCATCCCGATAAACAAACCGTGTGATATTCTGAAATTCATCCAAAATGACCAAAAATCGCCGATTAAATTGTTCGGCAAAGCGGTGCGGTGCGGAGTAGGCCGTTTTCCACACCAAATCATATTCACCTCTCTCTTTATCTGTCTTGAGTGAATCAACATCATCAACCAAGATTTCAAGAGAATGAGCCACACCATAGGCACGGATTTGGTCAAGAGATAACAATTTACCGGCCAACCTTTCGTCTCGTTGAATAAAAGACAGATATTGTGACACAAAGGTTCGATAGTAATCAATGGCAAAAGTTGGATACCACACTTTAGTTTCCTTAATATCAAAATAAAAAGGAATCACCATGCCATTGAACGTCCACAATTGGTTGAAAATACGTTGCACAAAGGCCGTTTTGCCACTTTTGCGGCGAGCGAGGATTGCCCGCGATTTGGACAATCTTTTTGGAATATTGCCGAGCCATTTATTGATTTGGCGAAATTCTTTGTGTCGCCCGACGAATAATTCGGGTTCACCAATTTTTTCAGTTAATGGATATTGCATATAATTTTTCCTTGTTTATATATTGGAGACGTCCAAGATAAATCTTGGACTCCCAGATGATTAGTCCGCCGGAAACACACCCGTAGATAAATATCTATCCCCTCGATCACAAATAATCACCACAATCACCGCATTTTCCACTTCCTCAGACAAGCGCAACGCGCCCGCCACCGCGCCGCCTGATGAAATGCCACAAAAAATACCTTCTTGTGTCGCCAAAGCACGGGTAGTCTCCTCAGCACTTTGTTGATCAACATCAATGATACGATCCACCCGTTTCTCATCAAAAATTTTGGGTAAATATTCTTGAGGCCAACGACGAATCCCCGGAATTTTTGCCCCTTCCGCCGGTTGCAGCCCGACAATCTGAATCGCCGGATTGACTTCTTTTAAATAGCGCGAAGTACCCATAATCGTGCCCGTCGTACCCATTGCACTGACAAAATGGGTGATTTTGCCATCGGTGTCACGCCAAATTTCTGGCCCAGTGGTGTGATAATGGGCGAGAGGATTATCAGGATTATCAAATTGATTGAGCACTTTGCCTTTACCTTCTTTTTCCATTTGAAAAGCCAAATCTCGTGCCCCTTCCATGCCCTCCTGTTTTGAAACAATCACAATTTCTGCACCATAAGCTTTCATCACCTGCCGCCGCTCGATGCTCATATTTTCTGGCATGATTAATACCATGCGATAACCCTTTATCGCGGCAATAGCAAGCGTTTCAATACGAGCATCTTCAAACAGTGCAATAAAAAGCATT
>LUTY01002568.1 GCA_001640045.1 Candidatus Thiomargarita nelsonii
ACGCTGGCGCGTCAATGCCATATCGTGCCGCACAAAAACGTGCAAAGCGCTGCTTTGCACTCCAAGAAATTCAACGGTGCCATTTCGTGTAAAGCAGCTTTGCGCGGCACAAATCAAATCACTGTCCGCGAGATGTCCTTAATTATTTTTATGAAAATCTCTATGAGACACAGCCATGATGGTAACGCCATTGAATGACAACCATCATACACAGCTTTCTTGTCCCCCATGTAAACTTGATATAGAGGTAAAAACCGCAGCAGGTTTACCCACCAACGCACCAGAAAGCCACAAACCACTGGTTTGTTCCAAAAAATATTTTAAAGGCGCAGCCATATTACCAAAGTGGGTGGGGCTACCAAGTGCCAAGCCAGCACAGTTTCATCATCATCGTCTTCTGCGTGAGCATTCCATTCAGAACGTGACATGGTGCTGAACATAAACACGATATAGCAGACATACAATAAGTTCAGAATCAGACCGTGCCACCATTCCATCACGCCTTTAGAGAGCCGAAAAATAAAAGCAGATTCACAGGCAATCAGCCATAAGCCATCACGCAGAATGACTTTTTTGGAAACGTGTACTTGCGCCGCAAGGCCAATGGTAATGACGGACGGTGAGAATTACCGCCGCCGGAATCACTGCACCGTTAAAAATCGCACTACCGGCAGTGGTCCCCACACCCATTGCAAAACCGTCTTTATCAAGAAATAATAATAAGCCGATTATCACCGTCAGTCATTCCGGCAATGAACTGCCAACGGCATTAATCGTTGCTCCACGTACACCATCATAAAAATGGCGGCCAAGATAAAGATAACTCGAAGCCGCTTCAAAACCATCCGACGCACGCCAGATAATTAACATACTAAGAAAAATAAACAACAGTAAGAAGACCAAAAATATAGTTGTGTCCTTTAGTTAAAAAATATCAAGTTGCACATCGCGTTATCAATTAAGTCTCTATCAATTGCACAACAGCTAACCGCCCCCCCTCTTCCTTGGAAAACAACAACTCAGAGCCATCCTTTAACACCACCGCTTTCCCAATAGATATAGATTCTTTACTTTGAGCATCAGTTAAATCTGGCATTCGTTCGTTGACTAACAACCAATTGTTATTATGCAGAATAAAATAACCAACTCGTCGGCATTCTTCTTGGCTCAAACGCTCATTTGGAGTCAATTTGCGATCGGTATGCCATCCGAAAAGAGATTGACCCGTATAAACCATCAAGCGATGATTGTCTGGTAAATAGTTGCCATCATGACGGCTGGAATAAAGATTCAGAACCGGCAATTTACCTTTGTAAGCGGTATCACAAAATGGACAACAAGGTGATTTAGTATTATCAAATACGTACCATTTTTGTTCACATTGAGTGTTGAGACAAGGTTGAATTAAGTCCACCGTCTTAACAAGTGCCTGTTCCCACTCATCGGCGGTGGGCCTCTGCTCCGGACAATGAAGCCCATCAATGAATGCACGCTCAAACAATTTCGACAAGTAAGGGCCTGTTACACGATATGGCAAGGCCTCCGTGTCCTTCCAAGGTAACTCGGTGGGTTTCGCATAATCTGTATTAATCCGGTTACTTATGTCACTCGGGTGTTCGACAAACAGAGCACACTCCCCCATAGACATATCCTCGTCGCGTTGAGGATCATCTACGTCATGTACCTTATCTCCACGCAACGGATGGCGTAACAGCAAATACATATAGATCAGAACGGCCAAAGCATGTCGGTCCGTATGAATGCAGGGCAATTTTTTGTTCGGATCGGCTTTGGGCAAATGTGCCGTTTTTACCACCTCTGGCGCAATGAAATCGGGAGTGCCTACTACATCAGGTGGGAACTTACCGGGTACGACTAATCCATCAATATCAATAATACAAGCGTGTCCTCCGACGGGATCAATCAACACATTTTTATATGACAAATCCGAATGTGCCAAACCCGCCGCATGTAATCTTTTAACAGCCCGACTAATTAAGATTGACACGCGCAGGTATTTAAGCCAGTCACCACGTTCACTGGCATCCAGATATTTGTTCTTATTGGTTGGTGACGCAAACCATTTGCCTTCTTTTTCCTTGCCCTTGATATTCAAAAAATCATTATTGATCGAGCCATGTTCAAAAAAAAAGTGTTTTTGGTAAATCGGAACGACAATACCTACCTTCCCATCGGCACTTTCTATGACTTGGGTGGGCCATCGAAACAGTTGTTCCCAATAAGCCCCGCCTTCTTGATTAAAAATACGATCCCTATAACGCCCGGTAATCATGTTGAGACGTTCTCGACCTTGTACATCCAGTTTATCCCTAAAAAAGGCCAGTACATTTTTCCGGTCCGGTGTGAAATAGACATCCTTCATCCCACCTGAGCCTATGACTTCATCAAGATACTCAAAGACACTGCCATCGGCGGAAGTCGCTTTTAATACTTCACTCATAAAATATACTCTCCGGGTGGTATATTAAAGCCAATGTCCGATCATCATGATTGCCGGGGGACCAAAAATCCAGCCAATCAAGCAGATTCTGTGCGGTTTGAGTCGGTATTCCGGCCAAG
>LUTY01002569.1 GCA_001640045.1 Candidatus Thiomargarita nelsonii
CCCATGCACGCCTTTGATTTAACAAGCCTATCTGGCGGCATCCAGGTGAGAATGGCGCAGGCAGGGGAGAGTATTATTTTATTAGACGAACAACAGGTGCGCTTGGATGAACAAACCTTAATCATTGCTGATAACAAAGTGCCCATCGCTATAGCGGGCGTTATGGGCGGATTAGGCACTGGCGTCACAGAAACAACGCAAGATATTTTCTTAGAAAGTGCCTTTTTTGCTCCAAATCAAGTCTCTGGTTGTGCCAGACGTTATGGACTACACACGGATGCATCCCACCGTTTTGAGCGTGGCGTCTCACCACAATTGCAATGCCATGCTATGGAACGTGCCACCGCCTTATTATTAGATATAGTCGGCGGACAAGTGGGTACCATCATTGAACACACGGATACATTAGCTAGCACCCCAACAATTGAACTCCGCAGTTCAAGAATAAAACGCCTACTCGGACAATCACTAGAAACAGCAGAAGTCAGCGACATATTAACCCGTTTAGGCATGGCAATCACTCCTCTTGAATTAAGATGGCAAGTGCGTCCACCCAGTTTTCGTTTTGACATCGCCATTGAAACTGACTTAATTGAAGAATTAGCGCGAGTGCATGGCTACAATAATTTGCCCAGCCATGCGCCACAATCCCACTTGACTATGCAGCCACAAGCTGCCGTGACTTTAGAACAAATACAGACGGTGCTAGTCCAACGCGACTATCAAGAGGCGATTACTTATAGCTTTGTCGATCCCAAATTACAAGCTAAACTTAATCCTGAGATTGAATCCATTAGTTTAGCCAACCCTATCACCAACGATATGGCAGAAATGCGTACCACTTTATGGATCGGCTTATTGCAAGTTTTGCTGTATAATCAAAAACGTCAACAGCATAGAGTGCGTTTGTTTGAAACTGGCTTGCGTTTTAAGGCCCAGAATTTGCAAGAAGAAAATATGATAGCCGGTATTGTCACGGGTACACGCTGGCCAACACAATGGGGACAAAGGGAACAAGGGATTGATTTTTTTGACGTTAAAGCGGATATTGAAGCCTTATTAAGTTTGAGCAGCGCGGGACAAAACGAGGTTTATCGCTTTACACCGAGTACGCATGCCGCCCTACATCCAGGACAAACCGCCGCTATTTATCGGGGTAATGAATGGATAGGCATACTGGGCGCTGTACATCCAAGTTTAGTACAAACACTAGAATTAACGCCGCCTGTCTACCTCTTTGAATTACGGCTCGCGCCGCTGTGCGAAACGCAAGTACCCAAATTTAAAGAAATTTCTAAATATCCGTCTATACGACGGGATATTGCGGTAGTCCTCTCAGAGGAGACCAGTGCGGCGCAAGTACTAGATTGTATCAAACAATCAGCCACAGAGACGCTCATTGATTGTCAATTATTTGACGTTTATCAAGGCAAAGGCGTTGAACCAGGCCAAAAAAGTTTGGCAATAGGCTTGATTTTTAAAGCATTTTCGCGCAATCTTACCGACTCTGAAGTTGATACTGTGATTGGACAGGTAGTCAATACGCTTGAACAAAAATTAGGTGCAAAACTAAGGACATAAACATGGCATTAACTAAAGCGGCAATGGCCGAAAAACTATTCGATGAAGTGGGTCTCAACAAACGAGAGGCCAAAGAAATGGTAGATCTCTTTTTTGAAGAAATTCGCTTATCCTTGGAAAAAGGAGGGCAAGTTAAACTCTCTGGATTTGGCAATTTCGATTTACGTGACAAAAAGAAACGCCCCGGTAGAAACCCGAAAACCGGCAAGGAAATCCCGATTAGCGCGAGGCGTGTGGTCACTTTTCGGCCTGGCCAAAAACTTAGAGCGCGGGTAGAATCTTATGTTAGAAGCCATCAACCATAATGAACTTCCGGTTATTCCGGGAAAACGTTATTTCACAATTGGTGAAGTGAGCGAGTTGTGCGCGGTCAAACCTCATGTATTGCGTTACTGGGAGCAAGAATTTCCCCAACTCAGGCCGATTAAACGCCGAGGTAATCGGCGTTATTATCAACGACAGGATGTGATTTTGATTCGTAAAATTCGCAGTCTGCTGTATGAAGATGGTTTCACCATCGGCGGTGCCAAACAACACTTAACGGGTGAAAATTCAAAAAATAATATACAGCAAAATCGATCCATTATTCGCCAATTATGTATGGAACTTGAAGAAGTGCTGGAAATTTTGAAATAAGCTCGTTGAGTCTGTGAGGTTTTTCAATAAGCTATTGAATTTTAGTGATGGAATACCTAATATAGCTGGGTTTATATTTGTTTTTTGGGAGATTTGATAATGAGTGCAATAGAAACTGCAATACCGGCACCTTTGTTGTTTACTGACAATGCCGCCGTTAAAGTACAACAATTGATAAAAGATGAAGACAACGAGGATCTGATGCTGCGCGTCTTTGTACAAGGTGGCGGCTGTTCAGGTTTTCAGTATGGTTTTACCTTCGATGAGAATCAGCAAGAAGATGACACGGTGGTTGAAAATCAAGGTGTCAAATTGTTGATAGATCCGATGAGTTATCAATATTTGGTCGGTGCTGAAATTGAC
>LUTY01002570.1 GCA_001640045.1 Candidatus Thiomargarita nelsonii
CCTCGTGAACGCCCTATTATTAAAACCTTAGGGCAAGGAGTCGGTGGTACCCTAAAACGATGCCCTCATTGTAAGGACTCATTGAAAACGTATCAATTTGAACAAGGCAGTGATTTGAAAATTGATATTTGCCAATCCTGCGATGGGATTTGGCTGGAACAGGGTGAATTGGATCACGCAAAAATATTTTATGAAATCCCTGAAGCGGTTGAAAATATTAAAAAAGAAACCACTCAGGCACATTGGCTGTTTCAGTTCCTTTTTAACTTGCCGGTTGAATTCAACATCAAGGCACGCAATTTTCCCCTCATAACTGTCATATTGCTTGTATTAAATGGGTTATTAATATTACCTATCGTGACAGCCCAAGCGCCCGAAGGGATTTGGTACCAATGGGGACTGATCCCTGAAGAAATTGGATCAATTAAATGGTTCATGACTTTGTTGACTCATCAATTTTTACATGGCGGCTGGGGACATTTAATAATGAACATGTATTTTCTGTATATACTGGGAGATAATGTTGAAGACGCGATGGGGCGTATAATGTTTCCCCTATTTTACTTATTCTGTGGTTTAGTCGCAGGAATGACGCATGTGGGATATGAACTCACTTTTGGTGGATCAGCCAATATTCCCTCAGTCGGGGCGAGTGGTGCCATTTCAGGCATTATGGCAGCCTATGCCTATATTTTTAGAAAAGCGAAATTGACATTCATGTTTATTATTTTTCAATATAAACTGTCTCCAGTCTGGTATTTTGGCATTTGGCTTGGTATGAATGTTTTATTTCTCATTGCTGGTGTGCAGGAGGTTAGTTGGACAGCCCATATTGGAGGATTTATGGCTGGTTTGGTGTTCTCATATTTTGTGTATGAAAGGATTTTAAGAAATAATCCTTTGATTCGTTATATGAACCAAGGTTTAAATTCGTAGAGTTTCCGCCTCAAACCCATCAGACCTGCGAGGAGACCAATACCTCGCAGGTCGAGTTCATAGTCCGACTATTATGTTCAGGATTTGGTAAAAGAGTCCAAAACTTCTATATTTTCCACACAATTTGAGGTAAACAGACTATGCAAACTTTAAGCATTCCATACAGTTACGATTTATTGGTAACAAGTGGACAGTCACTCAAAGCACTAGAACAAGAATTGCAATTTTTGCTGGCGGTCAAATTGTTTGAACTTCGCCGCCTTTCGCTAGGTAAGGCCGCTGAATCTTGTCATATGAGCAAGATAAGTTTTATGTATGAATTGGGACGTTTTCAAATTCCCGTTATTAACCTCGACGATGATCAGATCCAGGACGAATTAAAATGATAGAAAAGACAGTCATTGTCGCTGACAGCAGTCCTTTAATCGCACTCGCTGTAATTAAACAACTGGCCCTGCTGCCCCAGTTATGTTCAAAAATTATAATACCTCCCTTATGTTTTTATCAAGCCATTTCCGTTTACCCTTATCAGCGGCACTATTCATAACCTTAATTGGAGTAGCGTTTGCGGCGACTGATGCCTCAACCGGTTTGCCTTGGGGCGAAATGCTAATGGGCTTATTCGGTGGACTGGCACTGTTTTTATACGGATTGGACCGCCTGGTTGCAGCACTGAAAGCCGTGGCGGGCAAAGGACTACGCAATATACTCGCAGGGCTCACCGGTAATCGTTATTTAGGCGCCTTGACTGGTGCGCTAGTGACGGCAGTGATTCAATCCTCTTCTGTCACCACCGTGCTCGTCGTCGGTTTTGTTTCCACTCAATTGATGTCGTTGACACAAGCGATAGGCGTGATCATAGGCGCCAATGTCGGCACCACCATCACCGCGCAAATCGTCGCTTTCAAAGTCACCCAATATGCCTTATTAATGATCGCTATCGGATTTGCCATAGAATTTTTGACGAGGCGCGAAACCTTGCGCCATTATGGTCAAATCTTGATGAGTTTGGGACTGGTCTTTTTCGGCATGTCGCTCATGGGCGATGCCATGCGACCTTTGCAAAGCTATCAACCCTTTTTAGGACTGATGGCAGAAATGGCTAATCCCCTCACTGGAATTGCAGTGGCTGCCCTGTTTACAGCCTTAATTCAATCTTCTTCCGCGACGACAGCCATTATCATCGTAATGGCTGGCCAAGGTTTTATCACACTGCCCACTGGGATCGCCTTAGTGTTTGGAGCATCCATCGGGACTTGCGTCACTGCCATGCTAGCTGCTATCGGCAAGCCACGCGATGCGGTACGTGCGGCACTGGCACATCTATTGTTCAATGTTTTCGGCGTCTTATTGTGGCTGGGCTTTATCGATCAAATGGCACAATGGGTCATCTGGTTATCCCCGGTGGCTGAGGATTTGAGTGGCACCGCTAAGCTGGCAGCGGAAGCGCCGCGCCAAATCGCTAACGCCAATACTTTGTTTCATTTGTTAAACAGCTTGTTATTCTTACCTTTTATCAAACAATTGGCTTGGTTGGTACGCCAGTTGGTGCCGGATAAACCTTCGCCAGTTCCCTCAGAATCTCGCCCCACTGCCATTAAGTTAAGCCGCCTTATACCATAAGGGATTGTACGATTAACTATG
>LUTY01002571.1 GCA_001640045.1 Candidatus Thiomargarita nelsonii
GGTGAGGATGGTTGACAATGCCGATTTTGATGCTGTATTGATGGACATGCAAATGCCAAAAATGGACGGTATGGAAGCCACTCGCTTAATTAGAGAAAATCCTCGACATCAGGCATTGCCGATCATCGCCATGACAGCCCATGCTATGAGCGGTATTCGGGAACAATTTTTAGCCGCTGGTATGAACGATTCTATCACTAAACCTTTTGATGTGGATCAATTGTTCAGCGTACTTGAAAAATGGATTACATTTAAATAAGTCAAACAGGAGTCCAAGATTTATCTTGGACACAAAACTCGTTATTTTATGCCATTATGTCAGTTCAATTTTCTTATTAAGTCTATGTTTATGCCATTATGACATTTTGGGTTAATATTAATTAAGTATTTAATATTAAAGTAAAAATATAAATACAGCTAAAGATTGAGTTTTATTAACCTGACATAATGGCATAAATTTGACTAAATCTGTTTGATATTTTATATGATTCTGGGCGTTAATGATTATTAAATATATGTTAATTAATCAAATTATGAAATATGGCATAATCATTGCTAAAGCCTAGACAGCTATCTTTGATAGAAAAAATATAACGATTTAATTAATAAAGTCTAACTAAACGAATTAATAATTTTCAGAGCATCAAAGTTTTAGTAGTCGCTTTCAATTGAAAATTTCAAACACTCTAACAAATGGAGAAAAACACTCATGCCTGAACTGTCAGCAAAAACCATAGAAATCGTCAAAAGCACTGCCCCGGCTGTCAAAGCAAATTCTGATAAGATCACTTCCAGAATGTATGAGCGGATGTTTGGAAATTTTCCATATGCAAAGCCACTGTTTAAAAACGCTCCGAAAAACCAGCCCCAAGTCTTGGCAAGATCAATTGTCGGTTATGCCGAAAACATTGATAAATTGGCCGCATTGGAGCCTGTCCTTGATAGGATTGCGGTTCATCATGTCGAAACCAGTATTTTGCCGGAACACTATCCTTGGGTGGCTGAATCCTTGTTAGGGGCGATCAAAGACATCTTGGGTGATGCCATTACTGATGAAGTCGAAAAAGCTTGGGGAGAAGCCTATTGGTTCTTAGCTAATGCGCTCATTGAGCGGGAAAGGAAGCTTTATCAATCTCTTCTCACAGAAGAGAACAAAAAGATTATTAAGGACACCGCTCCCATTTTGAAGCAAAAGGGCGAAGCCATCACAACTCGTATGTACGAGATTATGTTCAGCAACTATCCAGATGCGAAAAAACTATTTGCCAATGCCCCCAACAACCAGAATCAAATATTGGCCAGATCGATTATTGCTTATGCCGAGAATATTGATAATTTGTCGGCCTTAAGTGGCGCCGTCGAGAAGATTGCAGCTCATCATATCGAAACCGATGTGAAACCCATACACTATCCTTGGGTGATTGAGTCCTTGTTACAAGCGATGTCCGATGTGCTTGGTGATGCTGCTAACGAGGCGGTCAAAAAAGCTTGGTTTGCGGCGTATTGGTTTTTAGCTGACATCCTGATGAAACGGGAAAAAGAATTATCTCAAGAAGCTCTGGCTCAAAAAGCGGCCTAAATTCGTCCAAAATAAATTTTGGACTCCTAAATACCAACTGATAACTGATAATTATGGCTGAACTGTCAGCACAAGCCCAACTTATTGTGAAGGGAACAGCACCGCTTTTAAAAGAAAAGGCAGCGGCTGTGACAACCAGAATGTATGAACTCATGTTCAGCAATCATCCAGAAGTGAAACCATTATTTGTCAATGCCCCAAACAATCAGAACGAAATATTGGCAAGATCGATTATTGCTTATAGCGAGAACATTGACAATTTAGCTGCATTGGATGGTGCCCTCGATAAGATTGCTCAACATCATCTGAATACCAAGGTAAAGCCGGAACATTATCCTATTGTGGCGGAAGCCTTGTTACAAGCGATGGTAGAGGTTCTTGGTGATGTTGTCACTGATGAAATTTTGAATGCTTGGAAAGAGGCTTATTGGTTCTTGGCTGATGTACTCATTGAACGGGAAAATGCCTTGTACCAACAACAAGCCGGATTAAAAGTTGCTTAATTTAATTAATAAATTCTCAGGAGTGCAAGGCGTACCTTGCACGTCACTCCTATTTCCTAAAAAAACCGGAGGAAACTCTTTTGAAAATAATTATCCCATTAGTTGCTTTTGCCGTAGGTGCCCTGGTTGTTTTTGTCCTTGTGGGTAATAAGGGGGGAAGTGGTAACATTTCTCCGCAACAAATGGCAGATGCCATTCAGATCGTTTTAGATTCAGATCGTACCGTCTATACCAAGAAGATTGTCAACCGTTTGGCCAATGAAGAAAAGGTTATTAAGGCCAGTGAACATTGGCAAGATGAGAAAGCACTGCTCTTGCCCGCACAAATGTTCCGTGCTGGTTCTGAATTGGTGCAGAAAAAGAGCAAGGACTTTAGCTATGCCTTATTATCTTTGTGGCCGATCAACAGCCAGAATAAGCCCAAAACCGATGTGGAAAAAGAAGGATTACAAGCTGTTGTAGATAATCCCAATCAACCGTTTTATAAGGAAGAAACAC
>LUTY01002572.1 GCA_001640045.1 Candidatus Thiomargarita nelsonii
ACGATTAAAGCTAGAATAGGTCCTGATAGAAAAGATAAAATCAATTTGCTGTTGGGTTTCATATTAGGGTTGTTGCGAAATAAAAAACCATAACTAACGACAAGGATTGTTTATAATAAAGGATAAAAAACGGTTATTCCCACGCTTTTATCCTTTCATGCACAATCCTTGTCGTTATAATTGCTGGTCAAAAATCGGCAAAGTCTATAAAAGATATGCCGGCAAAAATTCTACGCTTGCCTTTTGTAAGTAAACAGATTGATTAATCACACGTTTACTCACAATGGATAATTTTTCCGCATATTTTTTTTCAAATTCTATCATTGGTCGTGGAATGTGCTGATATTTGCCAGATTTCACTTCGATTAAATGATAGTGAGCATCCTTAACCAATATAAAATCAATTTCACTTTTAGACTGGGTTCGATAAAAATACAGACTGCGAGTAATATCCTGCCCCCAGTTCAAGCTGTTAAATACATAAGTTTCATATAAAGCACCGGCATCCCGACGAAGTGCCAGTGAATTAAAATTCTGTAACAATAGATTGTTGATACCGGTATCCTTAAAATAGAGCTTCCGGCTCTTACTAATCTCTTTATTACGATTGGTAAAAAAGGGCGGCAGTTCAGCAACAATAAAAGTCTCTTCCAACAAGTTCAGGTATTTGGATAGGGTAACAGATGAAATACCTATCGTTTCACGCGCTGATGATAAATTAAATTGTGTGCCAGCATTAATGGCTAGATATTTTAGTAAATTGTTATAGGCGGAGATATTTTCTATCTTCGCCACTTCCCGAATATCCTTTTTAATATAGGCATTAGCAATAGAATCCAATTTGAGAAGCTTTTCTTGCTTATTAGAGATTAATACTACCTCTGGATAACCGCCATAGATGATATATTCTTCCAATAAACTTAAAAAATGATCATGCCCGGATGCTAATAATGAGATTAATACATCGTTGGGTATTCCCTCGCGGAACATTTGCCTTAAATTGCGTAAACGATCTTCTCCACGAAATAGTAAGAATTCATCAAAATTCAAAGGTTCAACCAGATACACCCGCTTACGCCCCGCCAGTGAATCGGAAAATTTTGTCTTGATTCGTAAAGACGAACTGCCGGCAGCAATAATCTTTAATGCTGGAAAATGGTCATGTAATAATTTGAGCAAATTTGAAGGATCATCCAATAATTGAATTTCATCAAAAATGAGTAAATTTTGATGGTTGAAATCAATGCCTTCCAGACGTAGAATTTGTTTTAAACTCGCTATTGTTGCCGTATTGAAAAGCTGACGATACTGTTTGTCTTCAAAATCAAAATACCAAGTTTCATCTTTTGAATAAGAAGAATCCTTGGCGAGTAAATGGGCAAGTGTGGTTTTGCCAGTTTGTCGTGTACCAAGCAAAAAGACTAAATCAGGTGAATCAAATTGTGCTAAAATTTGGTCAGATAATATTCTAGGAAACATTTATCTCTGGAATTTATAAAGTATAGTTATAAACTAACTCTGGAAATTGTAAACTAAAAGAATCAAATTAGCAAGCATAATTATTTAGGAGTCCAAGATTTATCTTGGAAATAAATAGTCACGAGTCAACTTAAATATTACCGGACTAAGCAATAACAAAGCGATCAAATTGGGTATTGCCATCAAAGCGTTAAGCGTATCTGCGACTAGCCAAATGACTTTTAAATCACCGACGGCACCAATCGGTATAACTATCACCCATAACAAACGAAACGGGATAATGGATTTGAACCCAAAAAGGTATTCCACACATTTTTCGCCGTAAAAGCTCCACCCTAATAAAGTTGTAAAGGCAAACAATACCAATCCAAAGGTGACCACATAACCGCCAAAATTCGGCAATGCCTGTTCAAAAGCCGCTGATGATAAGGGTGCGCCATTAACGCCACTTGTCCATGCACCAGAGATAATAATCACTAAGCCGGTGATAGTACAAATAATAATCGTATCAATCAAGGGATCCAGCATAGCAATGACACCTTGTCGCACCGGATTATCTGTGCGAGCCGCAGCATGAGCGATGGGAGCACTACCCAAGCCTGCCTCATTGGAAAATATCCCGCGTGCTACACCAAACTGAATCGCTGCCCATACCGCTGCACCAGCAAAACCACCTGTCGCCGCTGCTGGTGTAAAGGCATAAGTGAAAATGAGTTCAAAAGCTTTAGGTATTTCAGCCGCGTTTAAGACCAAAATGATGACTCCACATATGACATATAATATGGCCATTATTGGCACGATCTTGCCTACTACTTCGGCAATCCAACGGATACCACCAATCAATACTAACCCTACTAACAGCGCCAATATCACACCGGTTGACCAGGTTGGCAAACCAAATGAAGCGTGCAAGGCATCAGCAACCGAATGGGCTTGTACCGCCTCATCTCCTACCTGCCAAGTGCCTAATGGAATTGCGCGTGTTATCCATAATAAAGCCGTTATGACAAAAATGGTCAACACTCGTTTTTGCGCTTTTGTCCAATTTCCAATGGTAGGTAAATGAATTTTTTTGGAAGTGCTTGACGAAACACCTCGTCC
>LUTY01002584.1 GCA_001640045.1 Candidatus Thiomargarita nelsonii
TGAGTTGTGTGTTGATTTGGATGCGGATGGCGATAATGAGGCGATTTTTGATCAGTGGAATCAGGGGCGTGTTGTTCAGTCTTTGCGTGGTTTTGAGGAGGGGGCTAAGGTTGTGGCTGGGCATTTGTTGGAGAATAAGGCGCAGTATTCTGAGGCTCAGGGGTTTATGACGCGGTGGTTGATCCGTCGGGGGCTGATGGAGTCGTTGAGGTTGTGTGTTGATGAGAATGGTGATGTTAGTTGTGATCCTGAGTTTAGGTTTAGGTATTCTGATTTGATGTCGAGTTGGTGGTATCGGTTTGCGCGTCAGAATAAGGATGCTGTGAATGGCAGTCATGTTGGGTGTCGGATTCGGGGTAAACGTCCGAGCGAGAGTGAGATTGGTCGCTGGATTCGGGCTATGGGGGTTGTTTTAAAACGCTCGCAAGTCGATGTGGATGAGTCTGCCAATAAACCTTTAAAAGAAAAAAAGGTAGACTCATCCACAAAGCGAAAACAGCAGACTTATTTTAGTGTAAATATTGAGAAAATGCAGGCACTTACGTCAACTTTTAAGCGTAGGCGTGCGAGCGGGGCAACGGTTTGGGCGTCTCTTATATCCAAAGCTATGCACAGTGGTGAGGGCCAAAATGTGCATGGGAGTTGTGAGGATGCTGTTAGGGCTTTGTTGCCTGAGTTGAGAACGCCTGCGGGGGATCAGACGGCGGTGCCAAACATGACAAACAATTTTGCCCGCTCTAAATCAGGACCACCAAATTCCCAAAAGGAGCCACCCATGGTATAAATAAGACCAGCCGCCATATTAACGGAGCATAAACCGCCGTGTGCGCCATAATTAGGCGTACCAAACTGTTTAGCAAACATACCAGTGAGGGCTTGCATCTGATCACGCCCTGTGAACAGTGCGAATTTTTTCGGATCTTCTGCCCGCAGTTTAGCCAAGCGTTTTTCTAAAATGCTGAACGCTTCATCCCAAGAAATTTCCTCAAATTCAGAGCTACCTCGCTCGCTATCCGGCTTACGTCGCAGCGGTTTAGTCAAACGCGCTGGCGAATATTGTTTCATAATCCCCGATGCGCCCTTGGCGCAAATAACACCATGATTAAGGGGATGTTTAGGATTACCTTGAATATAACGGACTTCACCATCACGCAAAGTCACACGAATACCACAGCGACAAGCGCACATATAACATGTGGTATTTTTGACTTCGATATGCCCTGCGTCTCTATCAGAACGATTTGTGGGGTCTTGCATAGCTTAACCTTTTTCACTATTTAGGTATTTTCAAATATTTGCAGGTTCTAATATACCATATTTTTATGAGGTGGATTAAATTAAAGTTTTGAAAAGGTCAGAAAAATATGGCGTATTTATTGCCTAGGGTACTTAAATGTGCTAAGTGCTTGTGTCATTTTAGATTGATTTTGTCTGAAAAAAATGGCAAACTGTGGAGGTTCAGAAAAATGTCGAGCGATAAAGACCTCTTCAGTTTTGAAAACCTCTGAGGTCTGGGCCTTTAATTTATCTGAACATCTATAGCTCCACAATTCACACACCAAAAGGAAAAAATATGAAACAATTTTTTACACTGATTGCCAGCATCACTTTGATGACCATTGCTCAGGCAGATACGATCACGATCAAAATCGGCGCGGCAAGTCCCACTGGAGAATACACCAATAGCATTGTCCCTGCGCTCAGTAACGCCTTGCAAGAATTCGGCTATATGGCGGTTGCAGAAATTTCAGCGGGCAGCCAAGAAAATATTGACAAAGTATGGTCTGGAGAACTGCCGGCAGGCTTAAGTCAACTGGATGTAGCCGCGCTGAATATGGTAGGAGAAAGGCCATCCTTAGCCCAAGGAAATTTGATTTTAATGGGTAGATTTGCGCCAGAGGCACTCTTTTGTGCGGCTAAAAAGGGGGGTAAAGTCGCCTCTTATGACGATCTGACTGCTACACTGAAACCTGGACTTAAGGTCTCGGTGGGAAAGGTTGGCAGTGGTACAGCACGTACTTTCCAATATCTCATGAACTTGGATCCGAAGTTGAGCCAGGTTGAACTTATCCAAGAAGGGAATCCAGAAATACAATTGAACCGCCTTCTGTCTGGTGAGCGAGATTTGGTTTGTTTCGTTATGATGCCCAATCTAAAAAACGATCTCATTAAGATGATTGTCAATCGCAAAGAACTGGTGTTTATCAACATTGATAACCCTGTCTTTACCAAAGCTCAACTGGGCAATGTCAAGGTGTACGATTTAATGGAAGTCCCTGTGAGCAAAGGTTTTTTTGGTTGGAGAGCGACAAAGGTTAAAACGCTTGTGACGTGGGTTGGTGTGGTTGTTAATGAGGAATTAACGGATAAGAAGTTATTGTCTGCACTGGCTAAAGTCGCTTTGAAGGGTAATATCTTGCCAAAAAACTCGCTGGCTGCTAAAGCGACTGAATTGTTTGAAAACTTCAAAACTAAGGTAACAGACTCATTTTGAAATTACAATTTTGAAGCTTCAAAAAAATCCTATTTCTTCAAGAAATAGGATTTTTCTCGTTCCCACGCTCTGCGTGGGAATGCAGGCCTGGACGCTCCGCGTCCTGCAAACGATAAATTAATTTTAAGTACTGAGTCAGGAATTTTCCGGTACAATAACTACAGGGATCATAGGTAAGCAGGGATAAGTCAAAATATGCTCGGTGCTCAAAGGTTTTTTTTTGATTTATCCTTGCTTACCTATGATCGTCGCGTTGCGGTCTGGGTAATGTATCATTGTTTCGGCTATCAATTGATTTTTCAAGCGACCATGTTCATCCATTTGGCTGCTTTTAAAATTTTTAAGCGTATAATCAGAAACTTGAGGGCTACTTTCCGTTTGCTTGGAATGGTCATCATCCAAGCTACGCACCAGCCAAGTTGTAGCCAGTGCTAAACTGATTAAAACGAGCCAACCGCCCCAACGATTTAACATGCCTCATCCTTTTGAATTCCAAAACGACTCAATTGATCCGCCCATGTCCCCTGTGCTTGCATGAGCAATTCACAAACTTCTCGCGCTGCACCGCGTCCACCTGCTGCCTGCGTTTGCCAATGGGCATATTTGTGTACGACATCATGGGCATCTGCCACAGCAATGGCTAAGCCTGCCTTTAACATCACCGGCACATCAACAAGATCATCCCCCACATAAGCCACTTGTTGGGGCTCTAATTGTAATATATCACACAATTCTTTGAATGCAGAGAGTTTATCAAGTCTGCCCTGAAAAACATGCTCTATTCCCAACGACTGCATACGGTGTGTGACGACACCTGAATTTCTAGCCGTGATGACACCAATAATCACCCCCGTTGCTTGTAGCAATTTCAGACCCAAACCATCACGGGCATAAAATGCTTTATATTCCTGTCCATCTTCGCCTAAATAGAGACTGCCATCCGTCAAGACACCATCAATATCAAACACGACTAGGCGAATAAGGGCTGCTTTTTCAAATATAGCTTTCATGATTAAACCACTCGCGCTCGTAACAAATCATGCATGTGCAACACGCCAATCAAATTATCTTGTTCATCTATTACCAGCAACACCGTGATTTTATGAGATTGCATCAAACTCAAGGCATCAACTGCCAAAGACTCAGCCACCACCGTTTTACACGATGCCGTCATCACCTCAGTGATCATTGTACTATGAATATCAACCGGTTTATCAAACACACGACGTAAATCACCATCCGTAAATATGCCCCTAACATGCTGCCCATTCTCAACAATGGCAGTCATGCCTAAACCTTTACGAGTCATTTCTACCAAGGCATCACGCAATGTTGCCGTGATAGGCACAATCGGTATTTCCTCACCCGTGTGCATAATATCACGCACTAATAATAACAGACGACGCCCTAAACGTCCCCCCGGATGTGACCGGGCAAAATCCTCAGCACTAAAGCCTTTAGCTTCAAGTAGAGCAATCGCTAAGGCATCGCCCATGACAAGGGCTGCTGTTGTACTAGACGTGGGTGCTAATCCCAATGGACAAGCCTCTTTTTCGACGCTAACATCAATATTGACACTCGCTGCCATCGCTAAAGTTGATGTCTTATTTCCTGTGAGAGTAATTAAGGCAACGTCTAAGCGTTTAATAAGAGGTAAAATGGCCAAAATTTCCTCAGTTTCACCAGAATTTGACAAGGCTAAGACCACATCTTTTGCTGTAATCATCCCTAAATCGCCATGACTGGCTTCGCCCGGGTGGACAAAAAATGCTGGACTGCCGGTACTGGCTAAAGTGGCCGCGATTTTACTGCCAATATGTCCAGACTTGCCCATGCCTATGACGACAATGCGCCCCTCACATTTAAGCATAAATTCACAGGCATGTACAAATGTATCATCAATCCGTGCAGCGAGAGCCGCAACGGCTTGACTTTCTGTTTGTATCACTGCCAATCCCAAGGCACGTAGTTTATCGGCTTCATTGGCTGACATGATTATAAATAATATCTATGTTATACTAAAAATACTAAAAGATTTAAGGTTCCTCAGACCTGCGAGTCTGACAATGGTATATGCTAACATGAAAAAAGACCTGCGGGCTTGCCTTTGGCTCCGCAGGTCGAACAAGCACATGTAGCTTGGACGCTCTTGGACTCCGACAAAAATCCTATTTTTTGAAAAAATAGGATTTTTTTTGGCTGATAACCATGAAAAATCCTATTATTTCAATAAATAGCGAGCGTAGAGTGCGTCCTACGCACCATCTCACCAGACACCTAAAAAAAATTTACACATCAAAAATGTGCGTGGGACGCACCCTACGCTCGCTCCGTTTGGGAATGCCGACGCTTTGCGGAGCAAAGATGCTATTAAGTTAAGCCAAAAAATCTTTACCTGTAGGTTGGACTTTTTCGTACTTTAGCCGGACGGTTGCAAACACCAAAGCGATTCATCGCCTCAATAAAGCCGGTTACACGATAACGATATTATTCGTTTATCTGGAAACGGCTGAAATTTGTCTCAAACGTGTCAAAGAGCGCGTTTTAAACGGTGGACATGATGTGCCAGAAATCAGTACTTCAATTAGTACAACGGATTAACGGAATAAACTGATTTTGTTTAGGGAGATTAATCGTTCATTCCGTTAATCCGTTGTACTAAATAATGGTTTTTATCACACTAACTATGCCGCTTATGCAACCGCCAACAAATCCTTATGAATCGCCGCTGCCGCATCTTTACC
>LUTY01002574.1 GCA_001640045.1 Candidatus Thiomargarita nelsonii
CGCTAAGGAAATAAAGGCACCGCCCATGCCAATGATGAGTGCCATGATGAGCAAGCTACCCATATGGGTGATACCGAATATTTGTAAAGTGAAACTTAGCACTATCAAGACGGCAATGTTGGTTGCTAAAAATAATGTGACAGTTTTTATCATTGTTTCAGTTATCAGTTATCAAAAGCAAAAGATAGACGGATAGACCAAGATATTTATCTGAACGCCTATATGATATCTTACATTTCGCGCCAATCCCAAGTTAATTTCAAAATTTATTCGTCCTCATTAATTTGACCCATTTTAGCACTTCACCCCAAACGGCCACCATCCTTTCTTCAATCTATACCATAATCGGAACTTTCAGCAGATGTAAAACTTTTTGATGTAACGGCGTAACCCCTTTTATCATAGTCTTTACCGTATCGTAAGCCATAGTTATCACAGCCAAAGGGGGCGTTTCTCTAATTACTTCGTACCAAAGCTAAAAGTTCAGGTCGACTAAAGTTCCGCCCTCCTGCACCAGTCTTTGTAATGCTTGAGTACGTCAACAGGTTCCAAATCAGTATTGTCCATCAGAGGAAAAATATTTTTTTGAACTGGTAATCAGTTATTTTTAACTGACTTCGCTTGCCCCCAGTAAGTCATTGATTTTAAGAAATCCCATTCAACGATCCCAGTGCCAGATTATGATAATTTGCCTAAAAATTCAATCCGTTTGTGATTGAATCTCCTTATGCTTCAAACAAATATTTAAATTTGCTATACCCTAGTGGTTTGATGTCAAATTGACATACAATTTGAAATGTATTTTGTGTGTCGCGTAGTGAAAAATGTGGAACTTAATGCTGGATGGCGCGAAATGTCCGTTATATATGATTGAAATGATTTATTTTAAAAAAATTCTAACATTTAGAACCTTATTCCATTTGTATTTGCCGAAACTTAATTTTGCTTCGGCTAAATTGCTCAATATGCCTCAAGTATGTCACACCGATTGTGCAACACCTTATGGTGAAGTGCTGGGAGTGACAGCGGGAAATGTCATTGCTTATTCAAATTGTAATGCTCACTGCCTCAGATTTGAACCGCACTATAATAATGGCTTTTACACAGGCATTCAATGGCAATGTGTTGAATTTACACGGAGATGGCTTTTGAGCCAAAGAGGTGTTATTTATGGCGAGGTCGATTTTGCCTCAGATATTTGGCATAAAATCAATAGAGTGATTCGCGTTGCTGATGGCAAAGCCTTTCAATTCCAATCTCATCCTAACGGATCAACTCACCCCCCCCAAGTCGGTAATCTATTGATTTATGATAAGACATTATTCAATACTGGACATGTAGCAGTTGTAACAAATGTCGATTTGGAAGCGGGGCTGATTCGAGTGGCTGAACAAAATTTTTTCAATCAAAAATGGGTGGGGGATTATGCGAGAGAAATTAAATTATTAAAAAAACAAGACAGATATTGGCTATGGGATGTGTATTTGCTGGGCTGGAAGCAAATAAAACCTAATCCACAATTGATAAGTCATTCATAAACAGATTTTTCTCGTTCCCAACCTCTGGTTGGGAATGATCATTAAACAATCGATCACTTTTCCTCACGGGATTAAAATTGGCATGTATTATGCCTTGACTCTCGCATTGTACCATCAAATTAATCCGTGAGTTTAACAGTCCATGATGTTTAGCATAGCCAAAATTTGGGAAGTCTAGTATGTGCGTAGAAATCGTTTGCCGCACCGACACTGGGCAAGTTCGTGAGCATAACGAAGATTGCATTGGGGGGGATGAATCTTTGGGTGTTGCAATAGTTGCTGATGGTATGGGAGGCTATCAAGCAGGTGAAGTCGCGAGTGCAACAGCAGTCAAAATCATTATGGAACAATTAGATTCACTTTTCAAAACCAGCACTCATTTAAAACGTTATAGTGCCACCATGCTACTTGAGCAAGCTGTGCTCAAAGCTAATCAAGCCATTTACAAGATGGCTGAAAACCAAATTCACTATAGTGGTATGGGCACAACAGTAGTCGCTGTGTTATTTCATAATGATTCGATAAGCGTTGCTCATGTAGGTGATTCACGCCTATATCGGCTTCGCGGTAACGATTTTCGCCAACTGACCAAAGATCATTCGGTACTGCAAGAATTGATCGATTGTGGTTATTATACGCCAGAAAAAGCACGCCACTCTCAACACCGGCACACGATAACACGGGCACTCGGCATTGAGCAAAATGTGAATATTGAAATTCAAGAAGATAGAGTTTTATACCAAGATATTTATTTGTTATGTTCTGATGGTTTAAGCGATATGCTCGACGAAAATGAGATGTACACCATTGTCAGTAGCAAAAATCATTCACTTAAACAGGCAGCACAATTATTGATTGAAGCGGCGAATGATAAAGGGGGTAAAGATAATATTTCCTTGATTTTAGTTCGTCCTTTGCATATCGCACAAAAGGGCAGGTTGCGAAGTTTGTTCAGTCTTTCGGGAAGTAGTGGCTTTTCAGCCCCCCTTTTATCAAAACGGGGGCTTAGGTACTAATTATCTTCAATAATATCCACCCCG
>LUTY01002575.1 GCA_001640045.1 Candidatus Thiomargarita nelsonii
TTGACGTTATTTAAAAATAAAGCCGAAAATCCGCACGGTGCCCAACTGATATTTTCGTTTCATAACAGTTATATCATGGAATTTTTAATCCCTGAACAACTCTGGTTTGCCGAAAAAAATGATCAAGGACAAACCGAATTATTTTCCGCTGCGGCATTTACAGACATTAAAGATTTGTATCAAAAGGATTTAGAGACGCTTTATCGCGTGGGGAGATTCGGTGCTAAACCCAGAGAGATTTAGAAATGGCTAGGAAAAAGACGGCTAAACGAAAAAGCAAAGAAAAAAAGTATTGCTTTATTGTCGAAGGCTGTACTGAAGAAAACTATATCAAACTTCTCAAAGAACTTTATCGTCATCCCCAAGTAGACAAGCCCCAAAATTGTCATGGCGGCAATGCGAAAGGTGTTTTGATGAAAGCGGAACGTTTGATCTCAAAATATGGTAATGACTATTTAGGCTATATCATTTGGTTTGATAACGACAAATATTTTCCTTCTCAAGATGCCAATTTAAAAAACAGTCTTGAAGCCAAACCCTATTGTGAAATATATATGAGTGATCCCTGCGTTGAACACTGGTTGCTTGCCCACTTTCAGCCTATTAATTTATCACAAAACCGAAGCTGTGATTTTTATGAACAATTGTTGAAAAAGTATATTCAGGATTATGATAAAAATGATTGTGTACTGCTCAAAAAACATATCAATAAAGAAAATATTGAAATTGCGGTCACACATTACCCTGAAATCGGAGAACTGCCTCGAAAGTATTTTATAAAAGCTTAGTTTTATATCGTTTCAAGGCATTACTTTATTAATAAATAGGATAAAAAATACCTTATGACACAACCATACACAGATCCCCAGATAGCCCAAATGATTAAAGAATTCATCACCAAGGAGCTTTTGTACGATAAGCCAGAAGTGGTTTTGGAAAATGATTCTCCTCTTATCGAGCCGGGATACCTCGATTCGATTGGGATTTTTCGATTGATTACCTTTATCGAAGAGCAGTTTGAAGTTAGCGTGAAATCGGAAGAAATCTTGGTGGATAACTTTAAAACGGTTGACATCATCAAGTCTTTTGTGTTAACAAAACTGTAATGAGTTTTCTTATGTTAAAAGAATTGTCTCGCAAAATTCATCGACGTGTCATCGTTTCGCTCGAAAGCCTTTTAGCTCGTTTGGATTCCAATTTTGCATACAAAAACCGAAGAAAACGTTGGGAAACTCAATCGTCTAGTCTAAGACAAATTTTTTTCCTACTTGGGAAATCACTGAAATTCCTAAAGAAATAAAATTGGCTGTTGATAGCGAATGGTTTCCATCGGGCGCGTCTGTGTTAGATATTGGTTGTGGTAGAGGCACGATTGCTGCTTGGTTTGCAAAGCAAAACTTTAAGGTGTTGGGTATTGACTGGGCTAATACAGCTATTGAACGAGCGAAGTTTGAATATGGTGAAATTCCGGGTCAATTAGAATTTAAAACGGTTGATATTTGCCGTGAGCCTTTTGCCTCACCGCAGTTTGAGGTTCTGCTTGATCGTGGTTGTTTTCACGTTCAAGAACGAAAGTTGGGGACGAATTCGGAGTAAAGCTTATGTTATTAACATTAAATGATAAACCTATCAAGAGGGTTGCCGTTATTAACGATACCGCCGCCGCCCGCGATGAAATGGCCGAAAATATCTTCGAGGCTGGCTTAGAGCCAGTCATTCAGAATTCTCGCTTAAGTTCGATAGATGAATGTATCGCAACCATTACAAGCAAGGCAGAGGCGGCCATTTTGGAACATCACCTTAAATCAGACCATTATGCTAATTTCATGGGGGCAGAGGCGGTTGCCCAGTTGTATAGGCAACATTTTCCCTCATTACTGGTGACCGCTTGGGCGGATGCTGACATAGATAATATTCGTCTTTTTCGTCGCTATATTCCGGTACTGATAAAAAGTCGTGATGCTTACCCTGAAACCATTACGCAGGGAATCAAGCAATGTCTGAACGAATTTGAAAAGCAATATGCACCTGACAGGAAACCCTGGCGTACTCTCGTGGAAATTGAAGAGGTCAATAGAGACTCGAAACCACCAATGGTTTATGTCCTTATTCCGGGATGGGAACCAGATGAAGTGGTACGCTTTCCCTTAGTCATATTTCCAGAGAACCTACAGCAATTCGTTGTACCGGAGGCTCACTTTTTTGCTAAAGTGAACATCGGAGCCACCCATTACAATGAGCTTTACTTTGAAAACTTTGAAGCAGCCGAAAAACCACGAGGTAAGTATGCCAAGTTTTTACGTTCTTGATGTTGGTCATGGTAACAGTGCTGTGTTAATTGACCAAAAAGGTGTGGTTGTTATTGATGCTGGGCCAAAAACAGAATTACTTAAATTTCTGCTCTGGAAAAACATCGCTGTCATTGATGTGTTATTGCTTTCCCATGCCGATAAAGATCACATTGCTGGTGCTATTAACCTCTTGGCAGCCGAAGAGATTGCGATTAGACGGGTTTATGTGAATTCAGATTCAACGAAAGATAGTAAAGTATGGGATAGATTGGTTCAGGCACTTTATG
>LUTY01002576.1 GCA_001640045.1 Candidatus Thiomargarita nelsonii
GTTGGCAACGAGTTGCTCCATTTCAAAGCGAGGGGCAACATAAGCATTTTGTAGGTTGGGTCGAGAATGTGTACTGGTGGTCGGTAAGGTTTCTGTCTCGTATAATTTAACTGCCTTGATTTCTTTCACAAAATAGATGACATTCCTTTTTGATACAATTATTTGCTGTAATGTACCAATTGATGAGAGAATACGACTAAATGCGTCAGTACCTTCATCGGCCGTTAACCCCCCGGTAAGAAGTTCACCTGTCTTTGCCTGATGTACGGCTTCAACCCTGGCTAGCATCCCAACATTTTGCCATCTACCCCAGTTAATTGAGACAACGAAAGTGCCAGATTCGGCTGTCTTATAGTGGACGAAGGCATCAAGAAAGGCATTGGCAGCACAATAACCGACTTGCCCTTTGCGGCCGAGGATGGCGAGTAGGGAAGAACAAAGCACCATAAAATCTAACTTCACATTTTTGAATATCGTTTCCAACGTCCGTGTACCTTTGATTTTGGGGGCAAATTCTCTTTCCGCCATTTCCACCGCTTTGACTTGAATCATGCCGCCCCCTTCAATCGCGGCAGCATGAATCACGCCATGAATCTCGCCAAATCGCGCGGTTGCCTGCGTGTAAGCAGCTTGCATTTGCACAAGATCAGCAACATCCGCGCTGAGTACCATCACCTCAGCACCATAAGCTGCTTCAAGTTGATTAATAGCTTTTATCTTGACGGCCATATTCAGCATGATATTGCTGTGAGGAGCTTCTCCTGGCATATTGTCGTTTGATAACAATCGAGCCCATTCTTCTCTCCTAGGTAATTCTGAGCGTGAGACAAGCACTAGCCTTGCCTGCACTGTCTTGGCGAGGTATTCCGCGAAAATCAGACCAAGGCCACCTAATCCTCCAGTGATGAGATAAACGCCATTTTTCCTTAATCCTATTGTGTTGTCGGTGGACTTCTCAAGTCGTTGGGCAGCAAAGGATTGTTCCCAGCGATAGGGCCCCCGAAAAGCTATGGGGGTGGAATCATTTTCGTGTCCGGCAGTGAATTCCGCCAGTAATTGGTCTATCAGTTTTTGTCTTGATCTAGCATTTGGTAAAACAATATCAATGCTACGACAACGTATGTTAGGACATTCTTGTGGAATCACTTTCACTGGTCCCAGCACGGTTGCTTTCTCTGGATACAGCAATTCTTCTCCAGTTACAGCTTGTATCTGGTTTGACACCACTTCAATTTGAAATTTATTTTTCAAACTATGTTTTTCAAGCGTCCGTGCGATAAATAGTAGGCTGTAAAATCCTAACTGCTGTGTCACCTGATAATTGTTATCTGATAACTGATAATCAGAGGTGACACTCCATAAATGAATAATGGTTTGTGGCAGTTTATCCCGTCGTGCAAGTTCATTAAACAAAACTTCATAGTCGTTAGCTTGATGGGGGTTGAGGGTGTAGACGCGATCACTCAATTGGGTAAACGTGGTTCCCGTACTCACGCTTATCACTTCAATATTGGCTTGTTCCAACCGTTTCACAAGTAGAGTTCCTAAGCCACATTCATCCATGAACACCAGCCAGTTCATATGCGCCAGTGTTTGGTTGGGTTGATAGCGGGGAGCCATGGCACGTTGCCATGTAGGGATGTAAAACCGGTCAACCAGCTCCGATTTTGGGACAGATGAAACCTCGGCAATTGCCCCACTCAGAGGGATAGATTTTTGTTCAATCCAATAACGCTGTCGCTCAAAGGGATAAGTCGGCAAGGGCAGACGCTGGCGTTGCTCTTGTGCATAGAAACCAGTCCAATCTATGGAGACACCTGCCAACCAAAGCTTGCCAAGTGTGGTGAGCAAAAATGATACATCGGCTTGATGGTCTTTCGGATGACGCACTGAGGTTAACGCCACTTGTTCTGCGGCTTTTTGGGGATGCCGTTGGACTAATGTCGTCAACGTCCGTCCGGGGCCAATCTCCAGCAAAGCATATTCTGGTTTTTTCAACAACTCTTGCAAACCCTCGGCAAAACGCACCGTGTGGCGTAGATGTCTGGCCCAATAAGAGGGTTCGGTTGCCTGTGCTGCGGTAATCCAAGTGCCGCTCACGTTAGACAAGTATGGCATTTGCGGTGGATTCAAACGCATTTTTTTAACGTGTGCCGTGAATGATGCTAAGATCGGTTCCATCATGGCGGAATGGAAGGCATGAGAAGTATGTAGCCACAAGCATTCTATATTTTGGGCGGTCAAGCGGTTTTCCAAGGCTGTCACGGCATCTGTCGTGCCGGACACGGCGCACAGGGAAGGCGCGTTATGCACTGCCAACGATAGTTCTTGATTCAAAAGTTTTTTGACTTCCGTCTCCGGCAAAGGCACACTGAGCATGGCACCACGAGGCAATGATTGCATCAATTGTCCGCGTACCGCTACCAGTGCCAAGGCATCTTCCAAGGAAAACACACCTGCCAGACAGGCTGCCACATATTCACCAATACTGTGACCAATCATAGCGGCCGGACGCAGCCCCCACGCCATCCATAATTGAGCCAGTGCGTATTCAATGACAAATAAGGCCGGTTGGG
>LUTY01002577.1 GCA_001640045.1 Candidatus Thiomargarita nelsonii
CTCCAAGATTGAACAGGCACAAAGTGGCTTAATGCAAGCCAAATCACAAATTGATCAAATTGACTCCAAAATACGAGATGCTCGGGGTATCGCACCGTTTAAAGGGGTTATCATCAAAAAAATGGTAGAAGTGGGTGATACCGTCCAACCTGGTCAACCTTTGTTGCAGTTTGCTGACACTGGGCGTTTGCAAATTGAAGTGGATGTGCCAGCCCGTTTAGTGCGCGGTTTAAAAGTTGGCAAACGAGTTGCTGCCAAATTGGATGTACTTGACAATCGCGTGATTGTGACAGTGGCACAAATATTTCCTATCGCTGATCCGCAACGTCACACGGTTAAAGTCAAGTTTGACCTGTCTATAGATAAAGAGAGTGAAGACGGTCGATATGTCGGTCCGGGGCAATATGCCCAAGTCGATGTGCCAGATGTCAAAGCCGGTAAACAAGAATTACTCTTGATTCCCAAAGCGGCGGTGATTCAGCGTGGTAGTTTGCCGGGGGTTTGCGTCTTAAAGGATGATAATAAATATGAATTGCGCTTGGTACGGCTTGGCAGTGCAATTAACCCAGCACTCATCACTGAGCTCGATCCCAGTATTGGTGATTACGTGAGTGTTCTTAGCGGGTTGAAGGAAGGCGATCACGTTGTGGTCAGTCAGAACTCAAGAAAAACACCCTGTTAGCAATACCCCCCCGCACTCATTATTTACTTTTCACTTGTAACGAACATCCTTAAAAATCCACATGACTGATCAATATACTGATCCACCACCTTTAGGCCTAGCGGGGAAGATGGCGAACAGTTTTATTCATTCGCCTTTATCACCATTATTCTTCTTCGCCAAGCTTGTCGGGAAATTCGCCACAACGATTCCACCAAGAATATTCCGATTGTTTTTGTCACTGGCAAAGGGCAAAGGGCGGATCGCATGTGGGCAAAAATGCAAGGGGGGGATGGATTCATACAAAAGCCCTTCACATATAATGACATTATTGAGCAAATCAATAATATTTTTAAACAATAATATTTTAGCTAAGACAAAACACAATCAGGCTCAATTTGCATCAGCCAAAATGCTAAAATATGCTAAATGAATTATGAAACAGATACGATGCTTGAAAGGCATAGTATCTGTCAATTACTGACTATTTAGTGGAACCGTAGCCCAAATGTGGTACGTATGTCACTGGATGACACTTCGACGTAATGAGCCGAAAGTAGGAGTTTAAAAAAATGCCGTTTTATCAAACGATTGCTGTGTACATATTATTAGCACTCACACTCTTGTTCTTAAGTGCCTGTGATTTGAGTGAGCCTATCAGCGAAGAAGAGAGTGTGACTGGAAACAATGCAAATCACCAGACAATACAACTCACCTTAGCAGTTGCTCCTCAAATTGCTTGGATGCCTTGGCATCTTGCTAATGAAGAAAATTTATTTCATAAAATGACTACAAAAGATAAAATCCAAGTCAAATTTATATCGGAGAACTACATTGATGCCATCGAAAAGTTTATCACGGCGGAAGTCGATGCGATTGCCATATCAAACATCGACGCGATCGCTCAGATTATCAAACGTGATATAAAGGCTGATGTGATTTTAATCACCAATAATCACGTTGGCAATGAAGCTATTTTGTTGCCCCATGCGACTGAAAGCACTGCTCAAAGTATCAAGGGTAAAACCTTTGCCCTTATTCAGCCGTCATTAGTGCCTCAGTATCTCCTTGATCGCTATTTAATTCGCCATCAAATTCCCTTCGATCAAGTTAATATTCTCAACACGACGGCACTTGATATACCTAACATATTGATTAATAAAAAAGCTGATGGGGTTGTCGCCAACAATCCTAAGCTATATGAGCTAACCCATTCAACAGATGCCAAAATACTATTTGATAGCCGCAAAATACCCAAGGAAATATTTGACTTTATCGTAGTCCGCCGTGAAGTCTTGGTTGAATATCCCGAGTTTGCCCAAGTTTTATTAGCGAGTTGGTTTTCAGTCATGAAAAGATTACAAGGTACTAAGAAAAACTCTACTTTGGATGCTATGGCTCGTTTAGCGCAGATTCCCCGCCAAGCGTTTGAGGAACAATTAGCGAGTCTACCTTTTAATGACACACCAAGTAAGGGCTTAGCGGCTATTCGTGACCGCAGTCGACTGAAAAAGTCCATGCGCCACCTACGTTATTTTATTAAACGTCATGATCTGACGGGTAATCATCCAGTGAGTGAGTGGGTTTCTTATCCTGGTCGCACCCCAGCTTTACTGCATTTTAATGGACAACCTTTACAAAATTTGCTCGGTCCCTAGCTAGATGAGGAAAATACCTAAGTTAACCCCAAGCCAAGCCTTAAATCGTCCTCTTATTCGTCAAGCCGAGACTCACAGTGAGGTTTTTGAAGAAGAGATTAAAACCACTCGTCGGCTGGGCTTTTATATAGGCGACCTTGGCTTTTTGATTGCCCAACAGACAACCAGTGAATTGACCGATCTATTACCCATTTGCTCTATTCCTTTTACCGCAACTTGGCTATTAGGCTTAATTAATCTGCGCGGTAAT
>LUTY01002578.1 GCA_001640045.1 Candidatus Thiomargarita nelsonii
GAAAATCCACTCAAGCCACGCTTAAGAGATGCATTAGAATTTTCTGTCTCTCAATTAGTGCGCGGTAGGCAAGCGAAAATTGAGTTTGAATATTCTATTAAAGAAGATGAGGCTCGTGCGCTCAATGAAGTTTTTCATGCGCTCAACCAAAATGAGCCTTTTCGGTTCAATGGCGACGAACCCCCACTGGTGGTGCCTGCTTGTGTTACTTGGGAAATGCCCACTTGGAAACAATATGAGCGTTCAGATTTTTCAGTTTCCTCTAACGGTGTTGAGGTACTGGGAGCAAGAGGACAAACCGCTCGGGCTGTCTCAATGAACCTCATTCGACATAGCCTGTTTGAACGTGTGGGAGGTGTCTGTTATATCGAACAACGACGATCTCTTCGCGCTGTCAAAAATTATTCATTACAACCCAATACCGATGACTTGCCCTCCGATGACATCTTGTCTCGGCTCAATATTTACTATCGCAAGCACCAAACTTGGAATGAAGAAAAATATGGAGAATCTTATTGGTGTAAAATCCAGAAATTATTTAATCAAGTGTGTTTGCCAACTCAGCTCGTCAGAGTCGAATCCGGTCCTGATTTTGACACATTGATTGTCAAAAAAAACAACACGGAATATGACTTACTACAAATGAGTTCTGGTGAGCATCAAATTTTAAGTGTTTTAGTGGGTTTGGTAGCTGAAACAGCCGTTAATTCGATGGTTTTGATTGATGAAGTCGAATTGCATTTACATCCTGTTTGGCAAAGAAAATTGGTTCAAGCGTTGAGAGAGGATAAATCGGATAACCAATATATTTTCACCACGCATTCTCCTTTTGTAAAACAGTTATTTTTTGAAGACGAGATTATTGAATTGGGGGATTTAGGGGAACAAGTTTAATGCAATTATCAAAACACGATTTTTATATTTTGGTCGAAGGCCACCCCAACAGTCCAGAACTCGCTTTTTTCACGCAAGCGATTCAAAAAATCGTTGACTTAAACGGGCTTTCAAGTATTTACCCAAATATTGTTGAGGTAGGTAGTAGTTCTTCATTTAATGCCTTTGCCCAACTCGGTTATCGTCATTCCAAGATTCATCAATCTATACCCGTATTGGCAATAGGAGATAGTGACTACAGAACAAGTTTGAATAAGCAATCTGCTCCTCACCAACAATTTATAGCGGAGAAAAAGCCTAAAATACTGTATTGGGCAAGACATGAATGGGAAAACTATCTGCTTGAAGAAACTGATTTTCTGGCAAGTTGGATCAATCAGATTCCCATGAAGGCAAATCATTTGCCAAAAACCACTAAAAAATTTTATCGAAAATCTGACAAACAAGCTGATAAGCTCATATTAGATGACGGTTTAAAAAAGTATTTTCAAAATTCTATTAAAGTAGAATATTGGGAATGCCTTAAGTTTAATCTCGCGGTGCAAATCAAAAAATATCCTACCGTGGCAAAGCCAGCCGATTTTGAGAGTCAAACGGTAACGGAGATAAAAGCATGGTTTTTAAATCAAACATCTAAATCAGAAGCGGTTGTCAAACTGAAAAAGAGATCAGATAGACTGTTTGATGAGATTATGACAGAACTTCCTTGGGAAACCTGGCTTACTCAACCTTTGACAATTCAATTTGAGTTAGCCAAAAAACGATTTCGTGGTAAGGAAGCTTTTTATCATCTTTGTCAATTTCTTCAACAAGCATTTGGGATTCATAACTTAGACAAGGATGCGCTAATTAGAGAGACATTAAAACATCTAACAACTAATACCTCTTCAGCCATATTTCGAGATTTGCAGGATTTACTATTACCTGAATTAATTTCTTGTCGCAATAGCACTTAGAAGTAGACATTATCGGGCTTGGCACTCCGGGTAGTCCCTACAAACCAGTGGATGTGGGTTATAATGCCACCTTTCAATCATTTAATACACAATTAATATAGGTAGTTTTGATATGTTTAAAAATTATGAACACCGAGGGCAAGTGTTTGAGGCAGCTGTAAGGCAATTAATCTAACATCCACGCTTTGCGGAGCAAAGATGCTGGCATGATCTCCGCACAGCGAAGTTACTGCGTTTCCCAACCTCCTGTTGGGAACGAGAATAAATCCGTTTATTCACCTAATCCTTTGTACTATAGTATTTCAGAAAATAGGATTCCAAACTTTAGTTTGGACATCTGAATTAAATCAAGGACGCCTAGCAAAATATTTATCTGAAAAGCTATAGAATGATAAAAACCCCCTCATCAGACTAATCTTCGGTTTTTTGATAAGACAACCGATACCTATTTTCTTTAATCTGATTTTCCAGTGCATGACCCTCTTTCTTGTCGGCGAAATAATTAATAAGCCGTTGATACTTTTCAGGCACGCCCGCCCCCGATTTGTATATATTAGAACTTTCCAGTTTTCAACTAGAATCCACCTATTCTCTCAATCCAAAAGCAGCCGTTGTGCTCAATATAAGTGAAGATCACATGGATCGCTACGCTAATCTTGCTGAGTACATGCTAGCTAAACAGCGGATTTATCAAGGTGATGGCACCATCATCATTAAT
>LUTY01002579.1 GCA_001640045.1 Candidatus Thiomargarita nelsonii
TACGCTCGCGTAGGGTGTGTCCCACGCACATTTTAGGATGGTGGTGTAGATTTTAGGTGGACAGATGGGGCGTAGGACGCACCCTACGCTTGCTGAACGCAGTAATCAAAGCAACCATGGTCGTCCAACTTGGACGCAATTGAGTATGAAAGAATTGGATAGTTTATTTTTGCGGGGGCGGTGAAAATGATTAAAATGTCTGAATCAGGATTAACTGGATTTAAGGATTAACAGGATAAAATCTTTCAAAACCAACAAACCAATCCTGTCAATCCTATCATCCTGCACATCCTGATTCAGACAATTGAATGGTGGGCAAACGTCTTTTTGTTTGCCCACCCCACCCTACCTGCTTTGATGCGAGATGACGTGCTTAACGGATAAACCTCAAAAGCCGTGCGCTAAGATCTCCCGCTTTACTAGGTCTGCGCCGGCCGGATTGAAATGGCCGTCGAACTCGTAATAGAAATGGCACCCGTCGCCTTCGAGCAGGGCCCTTGTCATATCCAAGACCTTAACGGCAGGATAGGCCATGACAAGAGATGTCTGTTGATGTTCAGGATTGCTACTTCTCTGAAGGCTGCACTTTCGGTAGTGGTTGCTAAGTCTGCTGCCGCTGCTGCGTCTACTACTAATTTTAAAAGGTAGAGCAATAGCAGGGGCAAAATACCTTGTATGATGAAGAGTATTAGGGTTGCTATTGTCCAGATTGGGCCGCTTTGCCAGATGAGGTGTAGGGTTTGTTTTAGGTGTTGTAGGCGTTGTATGGCAGGCTTTATCGTTTCGCGTGTGGGCATATTATGGAGATGCGATTTAGGGACGGTGAACGTTGGAGACATCTTGCAATGCCTCATCCAGACAAACCTTTAACTGTTCAGCCGTCGTCTGGACCTGCTCCCTGATATAAGAGGTATGATCCCCAGGTAGTTTATAAATTTCCAAGCCTTGTTTTGCCAGTGTCTCCCAACCTGATGTGGGATTCTGCTCATAATTACCCTCACTGGCCAATAAGATGATGCGACCTGGATAGGCTTTTTTTGGTCGGTAGCGCCTTATAGTGTTTTGATACTCATTCCTAACGTGTTGGATTCGCGGTGCAGGAGGTACGCCATTGAGGTGAAACTTAGCAATAAGCATCCACATCGCTTTTTTCGCTTTCTCAAACAGGTATGCTAACCGCTTTTCTGGCTCAAGTTCTGAGACTGTCTTCCAGTGATGTTTAATTCTGCGTATTTTAAAAAATCTATAGACAAGGTAAGTAAAATATGAGCTTCCACTTAGATACTTAGTATCCATTAAGACCAATAGGCCCACTTTCTGACCTTGTGTTTGGAGCTGTTGAGCCATTTCAAAGGCTACTATTCCTCCAATGCATTCGCCTCCCAACAGGTAGGGGCCATCGGGTTGGAAGAGCCGTATTTCATTGATGTAGTCAGTGGCCATCGCCTCAACCTCGGTGTGAGGAGGCTGTTTGCTGTCTAAGCCACGGGCTTGTAACATATAAACTGGTTGCTCTGCACCCAACTGGTTCACTAATCTGGCATAAATGATAATTTCGACATCGCCGCCACCGCCACCGGGTACAAGAAAAAAAGGTCTTTTGGTGCCGCTCGGCTGGATTGGCACTAGCGAAGACCAAGGCTTTGCCCATCCTTTTTGGCGGATTATGTCTGCGTGTTGCGCGATAGTCTGTGCTTGGAAAAGTGTTACCAATGATAAGTTTTTGCCAAGGTGTTTTTCAATTCGGCTCAACAGCGTCATCGCCAACATGGAGTTCCCACCAAGATCGAAAAAGTTGTCATGTACCCCGATGGGGTGGATTTTCAAAACTTTTTCCCAAATTTGAGTGAGTTGCTGTTCTAATGTATCTCTGGCTGCCTCATAGTTTTTTTCCAAACTGACGGTGTCCGATTCAGAGGCAAACTGACTGTGATCCCTAAATACAGGTAGTTGCAGCCGCTCTGCCTCTGTCAGGCAAGGCAGTTCTGAGAGCCGTTGCTTGGGATCGGTGACGATGCCTTCCAATAAAGTCTGGAAATGTTCCAGCATATGAGCTATCGTGGCGGCATCAAAGATTTCGGTTTTATACCCCAATGATGCCGTCAAGCTTTGCCCGCTATCTTCCATAAATAAGCTCAAATCAAACTTCGCTGTCCCCTTGCCGACCTTCAGGGGACTCAAGGTCAGACCTGAAAGCATTAGGGGGGATGTCGGCGTATTATGGTAAATGAACATGACTTGGAATAGCGACGTGTAGCTCAGGGATCGTTGCGGCTGTAATGCCTCCACCAGTTTTTCAAGGGGCATCTCCTGATGGGCATAAGCGCCCATGACTGTCTCGCGTACCCGGCCCAATAGCTCTCGGAAAGGGGGATTGTCTGACAAGTCGGTGCGTAGTGGGAGGAAATTGGTGAATAATCCGATGAGTTTCCGAAGTTCAAACCGGGTACGGCTAACGGCAGGAGAGAATATGAGGATGTCTTGCTGCGCCGTATAGCGGTAGAGCAACACCTTGAACGCGGCCAGCAGCGTCGTGAACAGGGTGACACCTTCCCG
>LUTY01002580.1 GCA_001640045.1 Candidatus Thiomargarita nelsonii
GAAGCGATTGCCCTTCTCAATAATTTCTTTGAAGACATAAAAAAACTCTCAGACAGTTATCTGATGAAGCTAAATGAGTTGGAACAAAGTTTGCACCAGCCACAATCCAACGCGCCTACTGTGCCAACGACTAAATCTTATAATCCACTGATAGAGCAGCCATTATTAATATGGTGGCATAAGAATGGGCACAAAACACTCAATGAGTGTAAAAAGACATTAAAGGACGAGTTTGGGCAAGACATTGATATAATGGTCATCAACCAACAAAATTCAGAAGATTGGAATATTATTGGTGTAAAAAAAGAGGAAAACAAATTTTATCTTTTTCCGAGAAAAAAGGTGGGATGGCGCAACGATGTTTTCGGATCGTGGTTTGAACTGGCGGAAAAAGACAATGTCTTAGAAGGTACGCCAATTAACCGCATAAAAAGCTTTACACGAGCTATAAAAAATGCGAATGAATGGCAACAAATAGGCAGAAAAGGAATTGTCAGTACGAGATAAAAACCGTGAAAAATCTGATCATCATCATATTAATACTACTCCTGATAGGGATGGGATATTTAGTATTCCAATGTAATCAGGAGCCACCGCCGCCGCCACCGCCACCGCCACCGCCTACACGGCAAGGCACCGTGATCTATATGGATAGTTCACAAAGTATGCGGGGATATTTTAGGCATACGCCTATGGCCAGATTTTAAGGCGACAGGGTGGAACATTAATTATGTGCATTTTTTGACTGAGCCTGAATTTGCTGGGGAAAATCCCAGTTTAAATTTATTGGATAAAAACTTTAATACGCTAAAAACGTTAACAGAACGTGAAAGCGGCATGACGGCACAGCCTGTGGAGTATGTGGAGATACGCCAAGATGAAACAGCGGTAGGACTCTTTAAAGATAATAGAAGTGTGATCTCCGAAGGTGCGATAACCACAAGCCTTTCGCTTGACTTCGGCACCTCCAACACATCCTTGGGAATATTTAACAATAATACTCAAGAATACGAAGTACTACAGTTTGAAGACTTGACAGATGATCTTTTGACCCGATACTGGTGGGAAAAAGACAATGCGCCTCGTAGAGCAGGAAGTTGGTTTATTCCCACGGCTTCTTTTGAGGGCAGCCTTTCCTCCCTACCTTCAGAAATATTATTTAGGACCAAAGATGACAAAGTGAAAGGAAATATCAGTGAACCGATAAAAATCTATACTATCCCTTTCCCTTATTTCAAAAGGGCTTCTGCCCCTGCAATGATGGTCAATAACTTTAAGTGGAGCGCACCTGAAGGCTTTAATAGAGAGCAACTCATCAAAGTCTATTTGAAAATGGTACTTTATATGGCACTTGCCCAGATAAGAAAGGAACATTTATGCTACCAAGTGAATATTGTCCCGACTTATCCACTGGCTTTTGGGCAGGGGAGATATGAGAACTATAAGTCTCTATACGCGGCACTTTTTGCCGAAATAAAAAATGAAACCGGAATAAGCCTAAATCTTGCCATGGTCAATCCCTTTCAGGGACTTCAAGAACTTATTGCCGAATCACACGCTGTTAAGGTTTTTTCGGCAGGGGCGCAACAAGCTAACACCGCCATACTCGTCGTTGATATTGGAGGCGGTACCACAGACATTGCCATGGAAATTGATGGTAATCAAATCACTGAAAGTATTTCATACGGTGGAAATGTCTATCTGAAATATTTGGCTGATACCTTTCATGACTCTCCACGCGATGACAATAATAGTCCTTTCCCCGATGTGGGCGAGAGAATCATTGCTTTACAAAAAATTATGAGAGACGAGGGTATCCGTGGCGTTTTGGCGCAATATCCTGAAGCGCAGCAAATGGCAGCTCAAGCGGCAATGGATAGATTTTTCATTGGACTGTTTGTCTATCTTTACCGACTCATTGAAGCCTATCAGGTAAAAAATGTTGATTTTCACCCCGTTGGCAATGGCTGGCGTTTGATAGAAGGGTACACACCACCTCATAACGCCATCCCTGCGTATATACAAAATGTCTTTACAAGATGGGACTGCAAAACGAATGTTATTCTACCTAAAGGCAATGATTATAAGGGTGCCGTCTGTAAAGGGGCAATAAAAGTCGCAAAGGACGGTGATTATATCCATCCCGCTGATATTACGGTAAAAACGATTGTGGGTGGCTCTGTCAAAATATCGGGAAATGAAGTGAACTGGGATGAGAAAGTGCCAACGGCAGGTTTGGGAACACCCCCTTTGAGTTTTGATGCAACCCAATTTATCAATGAATTTGTGACTCTTTCGGGTTTACCCATTTCTCCTGAACAAAAGACGACTGCCATCAGGCATCTTAATGTTGAGTGTCGACATGCTGTCTATACTGTCCCTGGTATGCAGGTTGGGCTAAATAAAAGTATCATGTCGGTGTTCCTTGAAAAAGTCTATCCAGAACTTTTGCCCGTGATGCGAGGAGGTTATTCAAATGGATGATTTTACAATACAGGGACTCAAAATTATTTTAGTGATATTCATATCCCTGCTAGTCATAGGGGGAGGTGGCTATCTAAC
>LUTY01002581.1 GCA_001640045.1 Candidatus Thiomargarita nelsonii
CCAAGATAAATCTGGCCGACTCCTAGCAAAATATTTATCTGAAAAGCTATAGGCTTTGGATAATTTTTTTGGTAATATAATATAAATTTTTATTTATGTGTTTTATTTGCTAGGAGCTAACATGAAAGAAAATCGTAGAAATGCCCGCAGATGGCACTTGCTGTTATTTTTGCCCGTATTAGATGCAGAAAGCAATGAAGTTTTAGGTTATATCGCCGACATAAGCGAGGAAGGCATTCTGCTTTTTAGTCCCACTCCCATTAAATTGGGTCAAACTTTTTCTTTGGTAATCCGCTTGCAAGATTTAAAGGAGGCCTCTCTTGATGAAAATATAACCGATGAGCGCATATTGTTTCAGGCCACCAGTCGTTGGGATGATATTGATGTCAAACCTTATTTTAACCGAACAGGATTAGTGTTTGTGGATCTTTCACCAGAGCTGCGTGAGGTTATTGCTAATATAACACGTAATGTTGCCGACAATCTGGCTTGGAACAAGGTGCCATCCTTATAGCTTTTCAGTGATCAGTTATCAGTTATCACGTAATAGGAGTCCAAGATTTATCTTGGACCGTTCAGCTTGACTTGTCCTCATCATATATCCTATAGTTCATATGGACTAGATGACGAACACGATTTAAAAAATCCTATTTACTAAAGAAATAGGATTTTTATATACTCATAAATGAGACAGGCGGGGTTTTGGCAACCCCGCAAGTCTATAGGCAGCAACTTGGGTTATATTTATTTTATTATTTAGGAGTTTTTACAAATAATGCAAATTACAGGCATGTTGTGGGGTTCTAAACTCCTCAACTACGTCGGTTTTCCGACTTCAGAAGTGTTAGGTCCTGAAGCCAAAACTGACCAAATAAAAGACATGATAGATCGCTGGGGCAGTATTTTTGTCAAACCCATTTTTAAAGGCGGTATCGGTAAAAAAGGTAAGGCGGGGCTTATTGGCAAAGCCAGCGATTTAGCGACAGCCATGAAAGAAAAAGAACGCCTTTATTTTGTCGAACACTGGCATGGTAATAGCTTTGCCAAAGCCGAAGGCGTGACATTTGAAAGTGCCATTCCAGCTAAATATGAGCTCTACGTTTCTATCAGTGACAGCACACGTTTTAGAGCACCTACACTGACTATTACCCATCATGGTGGCATGGAAATTGAAGAATTACTCAAAGAGAAAATTGCCACCATTCCCTTCGATGCGCTAACCGGCTTTAAAGGTTTTATCGTCACCAACGCGCTTAATAAAATCAATGCGCCAAACGAGATTATCAGTCCCTTAGTGCAAAACCTACCAAAATTATGGGACTTATTCCACCATTATGGTATGGCCACTTTAGAATTAAACCCCATTCGCATGATGCCTGACGAGCGTGGTCGTTTAGTCCCCGTCGCTTGTGACTTTAAATGTAGTTTTGACACCGATGATCCTGCCTGGAAGCGTTTAGATTTACCAGAGGACTTAGATACATCCAGTTATTCTGAATTTGAATTGGAAGTCAATCAATTGCGTACCTATCAAGGACAATCTGATGTGTTTGTCACCAATGAAAGGGGTACCATTACTGCGATGACCTTTGGTGGCGGTGCTAATGCTTTGGTGACTGAATTGTTAGGCGAAAAAGGGAGTATCTCTTCTGATTTCGGGGGTAATCCGCCTTATCAAAAAATGTTCGACATCAGCCGCATCGTTTACAAACATTGGCTAGCCCAAACTAATGTTTTATTTATTATCGGTGGTAAAGCGAATAATACCGATATTTATGAAACCTTCCGTGGCATGGCGAATGCGTTGCGTGATTACTTCAATACCCATGGTCCGTTACCAATATATGTCGTCGTTGGGCGCGGCGGACCTAATTTGGTACGTGGCATGACTTATTTGAAAGACACCCTAGATGCCTTAGGTATTCCCTATTGTATGTTTGGATACGATTCGGCTATGAGTGGTGTTGTCAATTACGCGATAGACATTGATAACTGGATGTCACAAGGCGGCAAAGAACTCATCGCTAAACAAATGGGGATTTAATTCATACTATGACTGAAAACAAATCATACAGTGTCGATGCCTTTCCACACTACTATGTCGGCATCAATTCCTTAGCAGAAATGGCCACTTGTGAAGACCGAGTTTGCGTGATTGCCCTGAACTTTAAATGTCAATACCGCCTTTTGGGAGGCATGAACTTTGCCAGGATAGGGGCGGCTGTCACCAGCTTCGGGCGATTTCAGAAGCATTGTCTTCACTGGCCTCACCACCTCTTTAAGGGGCACTTGCTGCTCAGTTTGCTCACATGATATCAGAAAAACGGCTACCCAAATAAGCCAAAATACTGGGTTGATTATTAAACGCATCATCCGCTTCACTCCTCTTATTTTTCCGGTAGTGGTGCAATGTGGGTGATAGAAATAACGGCAGAGTACAACCAATGCCAGACAACAAAAAAACGGCTCAAGCGATAATGGTTTTATTCGGACTCGATCATTCGCTGTACTCAACTTTTAGAATTGACAGAATCAAATGACCTCAACAGGAAATCATC
>LUTY01002582.1 GCA_001640045.1 Candidatus Thiomargarita nelsonii
TGGTAGAAAGTGGCCTATAATGTTTGCAGGGTTTATGCTTGATGATGCCGAGATGAAAAATATTGGCAAAAAATCAGGTGACTATCTCTATTCAAACGGCTATGGATTGGACAATTTTCCACCAGACTACATTCATTTCAGTGAAGACAGTCAGACATTTTATGTGTCTCAAGATGATGTTGATAGAACCCACAGTGAAAAGTGGAAGCCAGATCACCGGAATGTGAAAAAGGGCGAAACTTTAATGTATAAGCCTTCAGATATTGGGATGCCCGAATGGGGAATACGTCATACAACGAATCCATTTTTGGACAATAAACACTGGAGTGCTGGTTATAGACGTTGTTGCACTGCAAACTCTTACGGAGGATTTGTACTTGCCGCATTAATCATGGAACTTCGAAGTGAATGGAATCATAACGCCCTGTTCGATTATATGGACCGCTATATGTCTATTGAAGAGAAAGGACAATGGACTAGGCAAAGATCTAGATTTGTTGAGGACATGTGGGATAAGTATCGAGATGATTATCCTCCAGTATGGGAAGAATAATAAGGGACTTTGCTCCACGCTGTTTTCAATTTTGACAGATACTATCCCTTTCCGGGATAACTTAGGTGGTAAGACTAGAATATCGGGTTATTAGTCTGAAAAAAAAAATTATGCTCATTTTCGGCACCCGCCCAGAAGCCATTAAAATGGCACCTTTGGTTAGGGCACTTCAAGCAAGCTCCTCTTTTTTCAGCACTCAAGTTTGTGTTACAGCACAACATCGGCATATGTTGGATCAAGTCTTGGACTTGTTTGAAATTGCGCCTGATTTTGATTTAGACATCATGCAGTCTAATCAAAGCTTGTATGATATTACCGCCTCAGTTTTATTAAAACTCAAAACAGTACTGGATAAGAGTCAACCGGATTTAGTGTTGGTACATGGCGATACCACAACCACATTAACGGCTTCTTTGGCGGCTTTTTATCAGCGTATTCCAGTCGGACATGTTGAAGCCGGGTTGAGAACGTATAATCTTTATTCTCCTTATCCCGAAGAACTTAACCGTCAAGTCACCTCTAAAATTGCTCGTTATCACTTTGCACCCACTGCCTCCAGTCGGCAAAATCTCTTGCAAGAAAATACCCCCGCACAACAGATTGTTGTTACTGGCAATACGGTGATTGATGCTTTGTTGTGGGTATTGGCGCGGATTCAGGCCGAACCGCAGCGTCGTCATCAACTTGAAACGATATTGGCAAAGCAGATTAATCTGGATTTAGAGAGAACAAAGTTTATTTTAGTCACCGGGCATCGCCGGGAAAATTTTGGACGTGGCTTTGAGAATATTTGTCATGCGTTGAAACAAGTTGTTGAGCGGCGCCCCAATGTGCATATCATTTATCCGCTGCATCTCAATCCGAATGTCCGGGAACCGGTGCAGCGTATTTTAAAGGGGTTAGCAAATATTCATTTGATTGAGCCGCTGGATTATGAGCCTTTTGTTTATCTGATGAGCCGAGCCTATCTGGTGTTGACGGATAGTGGCGGCATTCAGGAAGAGGCCCCCAGTTTGGGTAAACCTGTGTTGGTGATGCGTGAGACAACTGAAAGGCCTGAGGCGGTTGAGACGGGTACCGTCAAGTTGGTGGGCACTGCGCGTGATAAAATTGTCACAGCCGTATTGCATTTGCTTGATAATACAGAGGTTTATACCTGCATGGCGAAATCCCATAATCCTTATGGGGATGGTAAAGCCTGTGATCGTATCATCAAATTTTTAAAGGAGAGTTGGTTTGCAGAATAAAACGGTTTGTGTTGTCGGATTGGGTTATATCGGCTTGCCCACCGCTGCCTTGCTGGCGAATAGTGGTTATCAGGTTATTGGCGTGGATGTTGATCCGGCAGTGGTAGAGATTATTAATCAGGGCAAAATTCATATTATTGAGCCTGATTTGGATAGCTTTGTGCAGTCGGCTGTCTTTTCTGGCAAATTGAAGGTTTACACAACGCCGCAGGCGGCCGATATTTTTATGTTATGTGTACCCACGCCTTTTTACGCCAATGGTGAGATACCGGAACCCAATTTAGAATACGTGCTGACCGCAACACAGGCGATTGCGCCTTATCTCAAAGCCGGCAATATCGTGATTTTAGAATCTACCTCGCCAGTAGGCACGACAGCGCAGGTGTATGACATTCTGAAAACGGCAGGTGTGGATGTAGAGAATATTTTTATCGCCTATTGCCCAGAGCGAGTGTTGCCAGGCAAAATTATGGTGGAATTGATAGATAATGATCGGATTGTGGGCGGGATTAATCAGGCTTCGACACGCAGGGTGAAGGCATTTTATCAAACCTTTGTGCGCGGCGAGGTGTTGGAAACCGATAGTCAAACGGCGGAAATGAGCAAACTGGTAGAGAACAGTTATCGGGATGTCAATATCGCTTTTGCCAATGAATTATCGCTGTTATGTGACACGCACAGGATTAATGTGTATGAAGTGATTCGTTTGGCTAATCACCATCCCCGTGTTAATATTTTGCAGCCAGGTTGCGGTGTGG
>LUTY01002583.1 GCA_001640045.1 Candidatus Thiomargarita nelsonii
AGCAACATTCAAGATTGTTCTATTCACTGTTTCCATTATCAACAAATGTTTGAATGTTTTTTTTCAACATATATTGGAGACGAAAAGCCAGTTTGGTGCCTATTCTAAATCACATAAACTCAATAAATTCTTAGAGGAAGTGATTGGAGCTACCGCATTTAAAACGAACAAATCCAAATATCGAAGTGGTTGTGTGTAATTACTGTCTGTGCTGAAGAATACAGATATAATTTTGATATTGATTGTCAAGGATATCTTGATAGTGTTGCTGTCTGCGATGAATTAATCAAAGAACTTATTGAATTTGAACAATAAAAATTACAGGAGCGTAGTGAAACCCACCATTCACAAAAATAAAGTCAGATCGTTTCGGGTCAATGCCATTAGGTATCGATTTAGTACAACTAATTGGGAAATAAACGAATTAAAAACCGCCAATCAGCGCAGCGGGGCAACCACAAGGGATTGCCCCATTGTGCCTCGAAAATGACTCATAAATTCAATTCGTTTATTTCATAATTAGTTGTACTAATGTCTTGTACACGGATATATTTGCAAGTTCGTCTTAAAAAGAATAATAAAATCAAATTGTTAATTTTAATTAAATGGCATTGAAGTGTAGGGTGCGTCCCACACACCATTTATTATATAAGGTGTATGGATTGATGGTGCATAGGACGCACCCTACGCTTGCTACGCTTGCTGAGAAATGTGAATCTCAGTCACGGTGGTTAATGTGGAACGGTTGAGTGGGGAATTAGATAATAAGCTTTAATTATCAGTTTGTTTTAGTATTATCCTTTGCAAATCTAAATCGAATGTCAAAGTGCTAGGTTGTTGCATTAAGTAAATATCAAATGTCTGTGTTGTACCGAAGTCTCCGGGTACATCAATAAAAGGAATATGTACTTCACCTTTACTTGGTTCATAAGTCGAATGTTTGCAGCTAGCAGAATCAATCCCACAAGAGGCTGGATCATTTTGACATTCTTGTTGCGCCTGTTCTATTCCAGCTTGATAACCAGCATCATAATCACCACCATTCACAACAAGTACATTCTTTGTTAGGATATCGGTTTGTCCATCATTGTCGGTGACAATTAATGTGATTGGGTATTCTCCAGCTTGAGCAAAGTTGATGGTGATAATCTTACCAGAATAGTTTTCGCCATTGACTATCCAGGCGTAGCTGATGAGAGTACCATCATTGTCTGTTGAGGTGCTGGCGTCTAATTTGATGGTTATGGGACCATCTCCTTGAGCGGGGGAGACTGTGAATGCGGCTGTGGGGAGGGGTGACTTTTCTTTGTAAAGTTGTTGGACTTCAGATTCCGAAATGGCGCGGTTGTCGCCATTTAAAAGCTTTTGCCTTCATTACCTTGAATCAAAAAGCTGTGGTAGATGTTATGTATGCAGATGGTGATTTCCAGTGTTTTTGGGGATTTCGACTCTTAGCGGTTGATGGTTCAAAAACCATGTTACCCAATACTCCAGCAAGCGTAGGTGCGTAGGGTGCGTCCTACGCACCATTAATCCTCACAGCGCGGAAAGGCGCAACCCAAGAACGGATAATATTGTCGGAACAATTCATGAGCCTGACGTTTTAGACTATGAATTAAAACACGAGAAGGTGTATCGCGGTGAGTAATTTTGAGGGCAAAAGCGATCAGCCCTGGCAGCCGGACGGGGTTTGCAAGCCCGTCCGGCATTGTGCTTCAGTACTTATAAAATTATCAATTATGAAATCAGGCTATAATGTTTGGGTGGCAATTTCCGCTTAGTCCCTTAGTCTTATAAGTTCTTGACTTAAAATCCGGATATGTGCCATTTCTTCCTTGATAATCTTATCAATCTGATTTTTTCCCAACTCATCAGGAACAGCCTCTTTGATACCCAGGTAAAAGACAATAGTGTCCTTTTCAGATTCTATTGCCCCTTTCAAGATACTTTCTATTGAATTACCCTGGTATTCATTTTCAAACGAAACCCGAGAGTTCACAAGAGCTTGCAAATAGAGGGTGGATTCCTCATTAGGATCGAACACCATTGCCGCTTTTTCTTTCTCTGACAACTCCTCTCTCAAAGACTTGAAGAGATTTTGATGGGCGATTTCCATATCAGCCAGATGGTTAAAAAGCTTTTTAAGCTCCTCATTATCAGTCGAGTCGGCGGTTGCTCGGTAGAATTTCGCCCCATTACTCTCCATCTGTTCAGCCATCTCAAAAACATCATCAGCATTAAAATCGTAAGCCATTTTTTCTCCTAACATGTTACTATGATGCAATTTGACCGTATTTTTTTTGACGACTTAAAATAAAAAAAATACAAGTCCCAAATTAATTATATCATAAATATTTTATTTCCTTATGCCATAAATAAATTTATTTCTCCTAACGTCGAAAGGATCGGAATAACAAATTATCATTATCTTCTTTTCTCGTTCCCACGCGCCTGCGTGGAAACCTTGGCGGTGTAGATGCGAAAGTGTTGCAAGCCCTTGCCAGCATAGATATGAATCCCAGTCAATTAGTCGCATTAGCCTTCCGCGATATAGCCG